>JALQYS010000470.1 GCA_023254015.1 Paracoccaceae bacterium | reverse complement strand
CCAGCCGCAGGCTGTCGCGCGCGCCAAGGCCGATAGGCAGGACTTCGGCCATGTCGAGGAGCTGTTTCGCAAATGCCTCGGCCTGTACCATGGGCAGCGAGATCTCGAACCCGTCCTCGCCGGTATAGCCCGAGCGGCTGACCCAGATATCGCCGAACACGCCCACATCCATGAACTTCATCGCAACCACCTCCGGCACAAAACGCGCCAGCGCGGTTTCCGCCTGCGGCCCCTGCAGCGCCAGAAGCGCGCGGTCGGTGACCGGGATCACGTCACAGACGCCCGACAGATGCGCCGTCATATGGGCGATGTCGGCGTGTTTGCAGGCGGCATTGACGACGACAAAAAGGTGATCGCCGCGGTTGGCGAACATCAGATCGTCCAGGATGCCACCTTCGTCATTGGTGAACAGCCCATAGCGCTGCCGACCCGGGGCGACGCCCAGAACATCGACCGGCATCAGCGCCTCGAAGGCCAGTGCGGTTTCCTCGTAGCTGCCCTTGGGCTTCAGGATCACCTGCCCCATGTGGGACACATCAAACAGCCCTGCCGCCGCGCGGGTGTGCAGATGTTCCTTCATCACGCCTGCCGGATATTGCACCGGCATGGAATAGCCCGCGAAGGGCACCATCTTGCCGCCCAAGGCAACATGCAGATCATTCAGACCCAGAAAAAGCAATTCGTCGGCCAAAACCGCCCCGCCTTTCTGCCGGAATGGACACTCCGGCACCGTTCAGGCAGTTCCCCTGCCCTCGGTGCCCCCTCTGTCCTTGCGCCCGAAGGCACGCCTGAGATCGTTATCCCTTCGGCGGGCGCAAATCGCGCCTCTCTCCAGAGTCTGTGTGCCAGAACGGTCCTTGCGCCTGAGAGTGTACCGGGGCGGTTGCTCCTTCGGCACCGGGCTTTCCCCGGATTCTCCCGAACTGACAGCTTTAGCTAGCCCAAGGCCGCAAAGCCTGTCCAGCAAAAAGAATACGATGGTATGCAGCAGGTTCGCCCGCCCGCCGGGCCCGCGCGGGCCGATCGACTTGCGGCCACGGACCCCAGCGCTTAGGGTCGCCCGCAGTCCAGAACGGGGGATTTCAGCCATGAGCACGACAGTCGAGGCGGCGCTGAAGGCGGCGAAAACCGCGCTCAAGGCCGGCGATCCCCTTGCCGCAACGCGCGCCTTGCTGCCCGAGATCAAGCGTTTTCCCGGCAATGCCCGCCTCTTGACCCAACTGGCCGAGGTGCAATCGGCCCGCACCGGCCTGCCCGCCCGCCCCTTTGGCCCGCACCATCTGCAACGGCTCTTGTCGGTCCGCGCACAGGCTGGGCCGGCAGAGGCGGCCGAGGAAACCCAGGTCGCGCTGCTGCTTGATCCGTTCAGTCCGCTGGCCAATGGCTTTCTTGGCAGCCTGCTGCTGGATCTGGGCCAGCCCGAGGCCGCCGTCGCACCGCTGCGCATCGCCCTGAAGCGCGACGCAAAAAGCCCCGAGGCCGGCACCAACCTGTCGATCGCGCTGCGCCTGTCGGGCCAGTCGGCCGAGGCTGTCTCGGTGGCGCGCGCCACGCTGGCCCTGCACCCCCGGCTTGTCCCGGCGCGGGCCGCGCTGGCGATGGCGCTGGTCGAGGACGGCCTGCCGCTTGAGGCCGCCGCCCTGTTGCACGCGATGGCGGACGAAAATCCCTCCTCGGCAGACATCCGCCTTGAGCTCGGCCGCGCCCTGTTCGCCGCCCAGCGTTTCGACGCGGCCCGGGCCGCTCTGGAAGAGGCGGTCCGGCTTGATCCGCGCCATGACCGCGCGCTGAACGAATTGGGTAGCGCCGTGCTGACGGCAGGCGACTTTGCCCGCGCGCGCGAGATTTTCGAAAGCGCGATCAAGGCCCATCCCGACAGCGCGGCGGGGTATTACAATCTGGCGCGCAGCATCGACGTGGCCCCCGGCGATCCGCTGATCGGCCGGATGCAGGCGCTGGAGGCCAGAACGACCCGCCCCGGCGACCGCGTCCTTCTGAACTTTGCCCTTGCCAAGGCATTTGAAGATGCCGGTCAGGTCGATGACAGCTTTACCGCGCTGAAACGCGCCAATGACCAGCGCCGCGCGCTTTATCCCTATGATCCGGCGCAGGAAACCGCCTTTTTCGCCGCGCTGAAGGCCCGCCACTGGTCGCCCAAGGCGCAGCTTGCCGCAGGCAGCCTGCCCCGCCGTCCGATCTTCATCCTTGGCATGATGCGGTCGGGCACCACGCTGATGGAGCAGATCATCTCGGCCCACAGCCAGGTCTATGGCGCGGGGGAACTCGACTATCTGGGCAAGGCGGTCATGGCCGAAATGGCGAAGGCAACCGCGCCGCTTGACGCCGCCGCCATGGCCCGCATCCGCGAGAACTACCTGACGCGGCTGCAGAACCTGCCGGGCGACACGCCCTTTCTCACCGACAAGATGCCGGCCAACTTCGCCATGGTCGGCGTCATCCTGCGCGCCCTGCCCGAGGCGCGCATCATCCACATGCGGCGTGATCCGATTGCCGTCTGCTGGTCGATCTACAAGAAGAACTTCACCGGCAACCGCCTGCGCTTTACCAATGATCTGGGCGACATCGCAGCCTATTACGATCATTACGCCGATTACATGGCGTTTGTCGAAACCCAGGCCCCCGGCGAGATCTGCCATGTCGATTACGCCGAGTTGACCCGCACGCCCGAGCCGGTCATCCGCCGCGTGCTCGACTATTGCGGCCTGCCGTTTGATCCGGCCTGCCTTGCCCCCGAAACGAACGACAGGCAGATCCAGACCGCCAGCTACAAACAGGCGCGCGCGGGCATCTATCAAGGGTCAACCAGCAAATGGCGCGGGTTTGAACCCTATCTGAAACCGTTGATCGATCACTTCGGCGCGGGCTGAGGCGGGGTCTGCGGCCGGGCGCGCGCAATCGTGCGCAAGCCCAACCAGACCGCCACCAGGCCAAAGACCACGCCGCCCACGGCCTGCCCGATCAGAACACCCCCGGCACCCCAATATCCGCCCAACCACCAGGCAAAGGGCACCGTGCCCAGCGTGTGACGCCCCCAGTTCAGCACGGTCGAGGTCAAAGGCGCACCGAGGTTGTTGCAGGTGGCATTGGCGATGAAGATCACGCCGTTGAAGAAGAACAACAGGCACAGCGGTCCGCAGAACAGATACAGGATCTCGCGTGTGACGCCCTCGGCATGGAACAGATCGGCAATCGGGGCGCGCAGGACAAACAGGATCGCCGTCGTCACCGCCACCACGATCCCGGTAAAGATCAGCGCATCCAGAAAGGCGCGGCGCACCCGGTCCAGCCGGCCCGCCCCATAGTTCTGCCCGATGATCGGCCCGACCGCGCCCGACATGGCAAAGATCACGCCCAGCGCCACCGGCGTCAGACGACCCGCAATCGCCATGCCCGCCACCGCCGCCTCGCCAAATCCCGCCACCATCCGCGTCACGATGGCCTGCCCTACCGGGGTGGCCAGCTGCGTCAGGATTGCCGGCCCCGCAATCGCAAAGACCGGCGGCAGGTCGTCCAGAATGCCGCGCAGGCTCGGCGGGTCAAAGCCGCCGTGATGGGCGCGGATCGGCTGCAGCGCCAGCGCCGCAATCACAACCCGGCTCACCACCGAGGCCAGCGCCGCCCCGGTCAGCCCCATGCCAAGACCAAAGATCAGCAAAGGGTCCAGCAGGGCGTTCACCACCGCTCCCCAGACCGTCGCCATCATCGCCCGCCGGGCATCGCCATGGCTGCGCAGGATGGCCCCGCCGATCATGCCGACAATCAGGAACGGTTGCGCAGGAATGACGATCCGCAGGAAATGGACGCAAAGTTCTGCCGTCCGTCCCGTGGCCCCCAGCGCCCCGACAAAGGCCGGCAGAAACAGCCAGACCAAGGCTGCAAAGACGATGCCGAACAGGGTCGAGACGACCAGCCCGTAGGTCGCCTTCTCGCGCGCCAGCGCCGGATCGCGCATGCCAACAGCACGCGACACCTGCGCCGAAACCGCAATCGACAGGCCGATGCCAAAGGCCGTGGTAAAGAACAGGATCGCCCCCGCATAACCGACCGCGGCGGTGATCTCTTCATAAGTCATACCCAACTGGGCTGCCCAGAACTTTAAAAAATCAACGCAC
>JALQYS010000467.1 GCA_023254015.1 Paracoccaceae bacterium | reverse complement strand
GGGGCAGATTGAGCGGGTTGGATTTCCGAGTCAATATCAAAGGCTTGGCACAGCTAATTGAAGCGCCTTACCAGCGCAGCACGACCGCGCCCCAGGCCAGCCCACCACCGATCGCCTCGGTGACAATCAGATCGCCGGGCTTCAACTGCCCGCGTGCCTTGCCGACCGACAGCGCCAGCGGGATCGAGGCGGCCGAGGTGTTGCCGTGATCCTGCACGGTGACAACCACCCGGTCCATCGAAACCTGCATCTTTTTCGCGGTGCCCTCGATGATACGGATATTGGCCTGATGCGGCACGATCCAGTCAACATCGCCGGCGTTCAGGCCAGCCTTGTCCAGTGCGCGATGGGCTGTTTCGGCAAGTTTTTCAATGGCATGACGGAAGACTTCCTTGCCTTCCATGCGCAGATGCCCCGTCGTGCCGGTCGAGGTGCCGCCATCGACATAAAGGATCTGCTTGAAGCGGCCATCGCTGTTCAGGTCCGTCGACAGGATGCCGCGGTCGTCCTTGCTGCCGGTGCCCTCCTGGGCCTCCAGAACCAGCGCGCCTGCGCCATCGCCAAACAGCACGCAGGTGCCACGATCGGTCCAGTCCATCAGCCGCGAGAAGATCTCGGCGCCGATCACCAGGACGCGCTGCGCCTGACCTGAAACGATCAGCGCATTGGCATTGGTCAGCGCAAAGGCGAACCCGGCGCAGACCGCCTGCACGTCAAAGGCAAAGCCGCGCGTCATGCCAAGCCCGTCCTGAATCATCGTGGCGCAGGAGGGAAAGGTCAGATCGGCGGTCGAGGTGGCGACGATGATCGCGTCGATGTCATTGGCACTCAGCCCGGCATCGGCAAGGGCGGCCTCGGCGGCGCGGGTGCCCAGATCGGCGGTGGTCTGGCCTTCGGCGGCAAAGTGGCGCCGTTCGATGCCCGAGCGCGAGCGAATCCACTCGTCCGAGGTTTCCACCAGCGCCTCGAATTCCGAATTCGGAACCACGCGTTCGGGCAGATAGTGCCCAACGCCCTTGACCACGGCGCGTATCGTCATTCGCTGGACTCTGCCTCTGCCCCTGTTGCGGCGGCATCCTGCCCCGCAAGCCCGGTGGATGCAACCCGTGCCGCGATGCGGCCGGTCAGGTCGGCCCGCGCCAGTTGATGCGCCAGCCGGACGGCGGCGGCGATGCCCGTGGCATCGGCCGAGCCGTGGGATTTCACCACTGTGCCGTTCAGCCCCAGAAACACCCCGCCATTGGCCCGGCGCGGATCGGTCTGGGCCTGCAGCCGTTTCAGCGCCTTCATCGCCAGAAGCGCGCCGATCTTGGCAAAAATCGTCGAGGTCAGCGCCTCGCGCAGGAAGGTCGAGACCAGTTTCGCCGTCCCTTCGCCGGTTTTCAGCGCGACATTTCCGGTGAATCCGTCGGTCACGATCACGTCGACCCGGTCCGAGGGGATGTCTGATCCTTCGACAAAACCGACGAACTCATACTCACCGGCATCCGCGGCGGCGGCAAGCTGGCGATAGGCTGCGTGAAGCTCAGCCCGGCCCTTGTGTTCTTCGGTGCCGACATTCAACAGCCCGACGCGCGGCCGATCGATGTTCAGGCTGTTGCGGGCATAAGAGGTGCCCATGGCTGCAAATTGCAAGAGATCCTCGGCCTCGGCCTTGATGTCGGCGCCGACGTCCAGCATCACGTTGAAGCCGGAAGGATTGCGCGACGGCCAATAGCAGGCAATGGCCGGCCGGTTCACGCCGGGCAACCGGCGCAGGCGCAGCATCGACACGGCCATGAGCGCGCCGGTGTTGCCGCAAGAGACCGCCACCGTCGCCTCGCCCTTCTTGACCGCATCGATCGTCGAGAACATCGAGGTGCCCTGGCCATTGCGCATGACTTGGCTGGGCTTGTCCTGCATGGTCACGACACGGTCTGCATGACGCAGATCGACCCGACCCGACAGGGTGGGCGCGCGCGACAACAACGGCGACAGGGTGGCCTGATCGCCGTGCAGGATGAAATGGGCATCGGGCAATTCGGCAGCAGAAAGCACCAATCCGGCGACAACTGCCGCCGGACCGCGATCTCCGCCCATCGCGTCGATGGAAATGACCGTTCTGGAAGGCCCTCTGCGCCCCGCGACTGTCTCAGCCGGAATTTCGGTTCCGCTTGCCATCGCCCGGGCGCGAGAGAGGGGCGGCTTACGCCGCGTCCTCGTCCATGTCGACGGCCTTGGTCGCCACAACTTCACGGGCGTCATAGTGACCGCAGGCCGGGCAAACGTGGTGCGGGCGCTTCAGCTCGCCACAGTTCGAGCATTCCTGCGGGTTGCCAGCAACCAGCGCATCGTGCGAGCGGCGCATGTTGCGGCGCGATTTGGTAGTGCGGTTCTGCGGGACAGCCATGTCTCGACCTCGAATAGTGGGGGACAGGCCCCGGATTTTCTTTTGATTCCAAGGGGAACTGCCAAACCAGAAGGTCCGGCGGAACAACCCCGAATGAGCCGCGGAACATAGCCGGATTCCGCCGGGGCGCAAGCCCCTTTCTTCACCCTTCCGACGACGGGCCGGAATCGGCCTTTTTCAGCTTTTCCGCCAGGGCCGACAGTCCGGCAAAAGGTTTCAGATCGGTTTCGGCCAGAGGCGCGACCCCGGGGGCGGCAAAGACCGCCTCGCCCAGTTCGGCCCCCGGCGCGCGGGGATAAAGCGGCAGCGCCAGCGCCAGCGCCTCGACCGCCACCTCGGCCAGATCGATCACCTCGGGCAGGGGTTCGGTCTCGTCATCGACCATCTCCACCTCGTCGCCCTCCGGCTCGACATGATCGGCGACATAGCGGCGATGCACGCGGTCGGTCAGGCTGCAGGGCACCGGCGCCAGCGTGACCGAACAGGGCTGAACCGCCTGCGCGGTCAGGTCTGCCACCAGATCAAAGTCATGGCGGCCCACCGGGCGGAATTCGCCCGACAGCCGGAAGGCGGGCAATTCGATCAGCCCCAGTGCCGCCGCCATCGCCGCCCGGCCCGCTGCATCGGGGCGAAAGTCAAAGCGCGTCGGCTTGCGGGTGGCCAGCGAGGCCGTGCGGTAGGGCAGGCCGGGCAGCTCGGGGATGGTTTGTGACATTCGCTTGCCTCCTGCCCGGGCGGGCCTGTTTGCATTCTTGAACCGGACCCGTTCCCACTGTAAGCGTTTGGCAAAGGAGCGCGGTTCCGCCTGATGTCTTGTCGATAGTGCCGCCCGTCGGTGCATGCAAGGCCGCTGCGGGCAGGGGCGGGCCCGAAGCGCAGGGGATTGGCATGTCAGAAGCAGGGATCGCGCGGTTTGCAGGCTGGGGCCGCCTTGTCGGGCTGGCGCTTGCCGGGCTTTTGGCTGTCGCGATTGCCGGATGCAGCCCGGTCTACCGCAACCATGGCTATATCCCCTCGGATGAGGAGCTGTCGCTGATCGAGGTGGGCAAGGACACCCGCGATACGGTGGCGGCAACGCTGGGCCGGCCCTCGTCGCAAGGGCTTTTGAACGATGTCGGCTGGTTCTACGTGCAAAGCCGCTGGAAGCATTACGGCGCCCTTGCTCCGCAAGAGATCGACCGTCAGGTGGTGGCGATCACCTTCACCGAGGATGGCGTGGTCGAGAATATCGAACGCTTTGGCCTTGAGAACGGCAATGTCGTGGTGCTGTCGCGCCGCGTGACCGAATCCAGCATCCGCGGCGTGAGCTTCCTCAAGCAGATCTTCGGCAACATCGGCCGCCTGCGCGCCGACCAGTTCATCGAATAGCCGCGGCTTGGCGGCCCCCTTTGGCCTCACCCTGTGAAGGAATCAGGGCTGACCTAGGGGGCGGCCACGCGGGCTGCGGCAAAAGATACATGCGATCTGGACAATTTGCCCCGTTGCACCGCGCCTGCTCTTGATACAAGTCAAGGCCACGCCCTTGGGCTGCATGCCACAAGGCAAGGGAACAAGATGACCAAGGAGGCCGTGCCCCGCCGCGCGGTTCCCAGGAGAGACGCGATGAACTACGAAGCCGCCCTTGATGCCGCCCTGACCCGTCTGCACGAAGAAGGCCGTTACCGCACCTTCATCGAGATCGAACGCGCCAAAGGCCATTTCCCGCATGCCGTCTGGACCAAGCCGGACGGAACGAAGAAAGACATCACCGTCTGGTGCGGCAACGACTATCTGGGCATGGGCCAGCATCCGGCGGTTCTTGCTGCGATGCACGAGGCGCTGGAGGCCACCGGCGCCGGCTCGGGCGGGACGCGCAACATCTCGGGCACCACGGTTTACCACAACCGGCTTGAGGCCGAGATTGCCGATCTGCATGGCAAGGAGGCCGCTCTGGTCTTTACCAGCGCCTATATCGCCAATGACGCCACGCTCTCGACCCTGCCGAAACTGTTCCCCGGCCTCATCATCTATTCGGATGCGCTGAACCATGCCTCGATGATCGAAGGCGTGCGGCGCAACGGCGGGGCCAAGCGGGTGTTCCGTCACAATGACGTGGCCCACCTGCGCGAGCTGATCGCCGCCGATGACCCGGACGCACCCAAGCTGATCGCTTTCGAATCGATCTATTCGATGGATGGCGACTTTGGCCCGATCAAGGAAATCTGTGATCTGGCCGAAGAGGTTGGCGCGCTGACCTACATCGACGAGGTGCATGCCGTGGGCATGTATGGCCCGCGCGGCGCAGGGGTTGCCGAGCGCGACAATCAGATGCACCGCATCGACATCATCAACGCCACGCTGGCCAAGGCCTATGGCGTATTCGGCGGCTATATTGCTGCAAGTGCAAAGATGGTTGACGCCGTGCGGTCCTATGCCCCCGGCTTCATCTTTACCACCTCGCTGCCGCCGGTCGTGGCCGCGGGGGC
>JALQYS010000453.1 GCA_023254015.1 Paracoccaceae bacterium | reverse complement strand
CCGCCATAGGTCTTGCGGGTCAGCACGGTGACTTTCGGCACCGTCGCCTCGCCATAGGCGAACAAGAGTTTCGCGCCGTGCTTGATGACGCCGCCATATTCCTGCGCCGTGCCGGGCAGGAAGCCGGGAACGTCCACCAGCGTCAGGATCGGAATTTCAAAGGCATCGCAGAAGCGCACGAACCGCGCGGCCTTGCGGCTGGCGTCGATATCCAGACAGCCGGCCAGCACCATCGGCTGGTTGGCCACCACGCCCACGGTCTGCCCCTCGATCCGGACAAAGCCGGTGATGATATTGGCGGCAAAGTCCTTTTGGATCTCGAAGAAATCGCCCTCGTCGGCGATCTTCAGGATCAGTTCCTTCATGTCATAGGGCTGGTTCGGATTATCCGGGATCAGCGTGTCAAGGCTGGCCTCCAGCCGCTTAGGGTCGTCAAAGAACGGCCGCACCGGCGCCTTTTGCAGGTTGTTCAGCGGCAGGAAATCCACCAGACGGCGCACCTCGGCCAAGGCCTCGACGTCGTTTTCAAAGGCGCCATCGGCAACCGAGGACTTTTTCGTATGGGTGCTGGCCCCGCCCAGTTCTTCGGCGGTCACCACTTCATTCGTCACGGTTTTCACCACATCGGGGCCGGTGACGAACATGTAGGACGAATCCTTCACCATGAAGATGAAGTCGGTCATGGCCGGGCTATAAACCGCCCCACCGGCACAAGGCCCCATGATGACCGAGATCTGCGGCACCACGCCCGAGGCCATGATGTTGCGCTGGAACACCTCGGCATAGCCTGCAAGCGAGGCGACGCCTTCCTGGATCCGCGCGCCGCCCGAGTCGTTCAGCCCGATCACCGGCGCGCCGTTCTGCAACGCCATGTCCATGATCTTGCAGATCTTCTGGGCGTGGGTTTCGGAAAGAGACCCGCCGAACACGGTGAAATCCTGGCTGAACACATAGACCATCCGGCCATTCACCGTGCCCCAGCCCGTCACCACGCCGTCGCCGGCGGGACGTTCGGCCTCCATGCCGAAGTCAACACAGCGGTGGGCGACGAACATGTCGAACTCTTCGAAAGAGCCCTCGTCCAGCAAAAGCTCGATCCGCTCGCGCGCGGTCAGCTTGCCCTTGGCATGCTGGGCATCGATGCGGCGCTGCCCGCCGCCCTGGCGGGCCACGGCGCGGCGCTGTTCCAACTGGTCGAGAATGTCTTTCATGGCAGGCCTCCCAAATTCGGGGGCACCATATCGCCGGGCAGGCGGCGAACAAAGCGGAATCGGGTAAATTTGCATATCATTGGCAGGAAACGGATAGCAAATTGCAAACCTGCAAATATCGCCCCCCTCTCCGTCTTTCCCAAGCGCGGGCCCGCGCCTATAACAGCCGCAACCGTGAAGGAGGTTTCATGTCCCTGCCCGTTCCCCTGATCACCATCGGACTGCTTCTGGCCTCGAATGTGTTCATGACCTTTGCCTGGTATGGCCACCTGAAGTTCAAGACGACCAGCCTTGTCACCGTCATCCTTGTGTCCTGGGGGATCGCGCTTTTTGAATATACGCTGATGGTGCCGGCCAATCGCATTGGCCACGGACATTTCTCGGCGGCCGAACTCAAGACCATTCAAGAGGTCATCACGCTTTCGGTTTTTGCCGTTTTTTCAGTTCTTTACCTGAAAGAGCCGCTGACATGGAACCACCTTGTCGGCTTTGGCTTCATCGCAACTGGGGCGTTCTTCATCTTCCACAAATGGGCCTAGACTCCCCGGGGGTGAGGGCGTAGCCCTTGGGCATGAGCCTGAAAACCCAGTTCCTGAGCCGCACCACCCCGCCCCATGTCGTGACGCTTGTGCTTCTGGCGGGGCTGTCGGCGCTGACGATGAACATCTTCCTGCCATCGCTGCCGGGGATGGCCGACTGGTTCGAGGTGCCCTATGCGCTGATGCAACTGTCGGTCGCGCTTTATCTTGGGCTGTCGGCGGCCCTGCAGATCGTGATCGGCCCGATCTCTGACCGCTATGGGCGGCGCAAGGTGGTGCTGGGCGCCCTGATCCTGTTTCTGCTGGCGACGGTTGGTACGCTGGTGTCGCCCAACGCCGAGACTTTCCTCGCCTTTCGCATGTTGCAGGCCGTTGTCGCCGCCGGCATGGTCCTCAGCCGGGCCATCGTGCGCGACATGGTGGCCGATGCCGAGGCGGCCTCGATGATCGGCTATGTCACCATGGGGATGAGCATCGTACCGATGATCGGCCCGGCCATCGGGGGATTTCTGGACGGGCTTTTTGGCTGGCATGCGAATTTCACCCTGCTCTTGCTGGTCGGCCTTGCCGTGACCGCCCTTGTCTGGGCCGATCTGGGTGAAACATCGGCCCCGAAAGACACCCGCTTTGCCGAGCAGATCCGGCAATACCCCGCACTTCTGGCCTCGCGCCGGTTCTGGGGGTATTGCATGGCTGCAGCCTTTTCCTCGGGCTGCTTCTTTGCCTATCTGGGCGGCGCACCCTATGTGGGGACCGAAGTTTTCAAGCTGTCTTCGCAGGAAATCGGGCTGCTTTTCGCCCTGACGGCCATCGGCTATCTGATCGGGAACTTCCTGGCCGGCCGGTTTTCCGTGCGGGTGGGCATGAACCGCATGGTGCTTTGGGGCACGCTGACCACGACGGTCGGTCTGTCGGTGTTGGCGCTTTTTACGGTCGCCGGGCTGTCCGGCCCTGTGGTCTTCTTTGCGCTGACGGTTCCGATGGGCATCGGCAACGGGCTGTGCCTGCCCAATGCCAATGCCGGCATCCTGTCGGTGCGGCCTGATCTGGCGGGCACGGCCTCGGGGCTGGGCGGGGCGATCATGATCGGGGGCGGCGCGGGGCTGGCGGCGCTGGCCGGGCATCTTCTGGGTCCGGGTTCCAGCGAGTTGCCGCTGATCATGTTGATGCTGGCCTCTTCGGTCGGATCGGTCATCGCCATCCTGATGGTCATCGCGCGGGCGCGAAAGCTGGGGCTTTCCGGCTCTTGACGCCCGCTGTTTGCAAAGCCAAAGCTGGGTTTGCAAAGGGGACGCATCATGGCGACACAGAAACTCTATGCCGGGGCAAAGCTGCGCGAGTTGCGGGCGCGGCTGGGCCTGACGCAGCGCATCTTCGCTGACAAGCTGGGCGTGTCGCTGCCCTATCTGAACCAGATGGAGAACAACCATCGTCCGGTATCGGCCGCCGTCGTGCTGGCCCTGGCGCAGGAATTCGGGCTGGATGTCACCGAGCTGACCGTGGGCGAAGGAGAACGTCTTGTCTCGGACATGCGCGAGGCGCTGGCTGACCCGATCTTTGCCAAATCCGCCCCGCCCCTGGCCGACCTGCGGCTGGCTGCCTCGAACGCCCCGGCCCTTGCCCGCGCCTTTCTGGACCTGCATCGCGCCTATCGGCAAAGCCACGAACGGCTGGCCTCCTTGGATGAGGCTTTGGGCCGCGACGATGCCGGATTGCGCGCAAGCCCGTGGGAGGAGGTGCGCGACTTCTTTCACTATTGCGACAACTATGTGGATGCCATCGACCGGGCGGCGGAACATTTCTCTTGCCCTGCAGGTATCAGAAAAGACCCGATGATTCTGGTCGTTGAGACGTTGGAAAAGCTGGGCATAAAATTGCACTTTTCTGATAATTCTGAAATGCGGCAGTTTGATCGGGCCAGCACCACATTGGCGATATCGTCGCGCGCGGCGGGGCCGACGCAGCGCTTTCAATTGCTGTATCAGGTGGCGCTTGCCACGCAGAACAGCCTGCTGGAAGCCA
>JALQYS010000432.1 GCA_023254015.1 Paracoccaceae bacterium | reverse complement strand
GATAAGAGTTGCCGCAGGAATTACGCATGAAGCTATCAAAATCAGCGGGTTACCTCACTGAACCATACGGGCTTGGTTGACAGCTCCAGAGAATATCTGCCGTGAGAGACCGACTTCGGCCCCGCTGGCACTTGGGCCGGTTAACAGCCCCGCCCGCATAACCCTCGAAAACAACGGAAAAATCCGGCCGCAGCCAGATCGAGAGAACGCTTTCGCGGGGGCAAGTGGCGGAGAGGGTGGGATTCGAACCCACGGTGGGCGCAAACCCACAACGGTTTTCGAGACCGCCCCGATCGACCACTCCGGCACCTCTCCGCGCTTTTGGGGGTCGTCTATGTGAGGACGGGGTTTAGCGGGGAGTTTCGGGGCATGCAAGGGCAAATCGGTCTGAAATCGCGTTCGAGCACCCGGAAAAATACATTTCTGCCAAAGGTGTTGTCCCGGGTCAGCGGGATTGGGCGGGGTGCGCTGCACGAGGGCGTGGTTGAGGTGCACGTTCGTGTCATGTCGATTGCAACGCCAGCCTCAAGGCGCGGCGGTTCCCACTGCGCGCCACCGCGTCACCGTCCTGGGTGGCCGATGGCGGACGCAGCCCTTCCGGGCTTGCGCGGCGGCGATCGGTTTCGGGCGCTGCCCGGATCGCGAGGGACGTCTTTTGCGGCGCGTGCCGTCCACGGAGCCCTGCGGCGCAAGGTGCGGGGTGCGGGCACGAGCCTGTGCCGCGCCGCCGCCGCGGGCGATCAGGCGGTCTTTCCGCCCGGATCCTCGGCAGCCCTGCGGATCGCCTCGCGGATATGGGCGGCCATGAAATCGGTGAAGAGCTTGACCTTGGGGTCTTTCAGGCGGCGATGTTGTGACAGGCTGGAAAGCTGGGTGGGCAGGGGCGGGGTGGCCGTGGCCACCGGCACCAGGGCGCCACTGTGCAGGTGGTGGGCCACCTCGAAGATCGGCTTCATCACGATCCCCCGACCATCCAGCGCCCAGCCGGTCAACACATCGCCGTCATCACTTTCGAAGGGGCCGGTAATCTCGAACCGGCGGGGGCCTTCGGGGGTTTGCAGCGTCCACTGAAATTCCTTGGCGCCGGGAAAGCGCAGGTTCAAACAGTCGTGCCTGTCGCTGATCAAGGCCGCCCCATCTGCAGGCATGCCGCGCCGCGCGACATAGCTTGGTGCGGCGCATAGGACGCGCGGGCAATCGGCAATCAGGCGCACCTTCAGGGTGGAATCTTCCAAAACCCCAAGATGGAAGGCGACATCCAACCCTTCGGCGGTCACATCAATCGTGCGGTCAGACAAGCGCAGGCGCACATCAATCTGCGGATAAAGGTCTTTGAAAGCCGGGACATGCGGCGCAATGAACCGCCGCCCGACGCCCAAGGGGGCCGCGACAAAGATCGTGCCGCGCGGGTTTTGCGTGACGTCCATCACCGCGGCTTCGGCGTCGTCAATCGCCTCCAGCACCTTGCGCGCGCCGTCATAGAAAATCCGGCCATTCTCGGTCGGCTGCAAGGACCGGGTGGTGCGGGAAAACAGCCGCACACCGAGGTGCTTTTCCAACTCTGAAATCCGGGCCGAGGCGACCGCAGGCGAGGTGCGCTGATCGCGCGCGGCCGCTGACATGCTGCCCAATTCAAAAACCCTGACGAACATGCGGATATTGTTCACATAGGACATCGGCGTGATTTTCTTTCGCGCATTGAAAGTGATCTGACATTTAATGGATTAACAGAAAGGTGTGCGCCGGTATAGCCTTTCGTATTCATCGAAGGAGGGCGGGCGATGTATGATTGGATGGTCTTGGGCGAATGGCTGGAACTGGCTGTGCGCTGGCTGCATGTCATCACCGCCATCGCTTGGATCGGCAGCTCGTTTTACTTCATCGCGCTGGA
>JALQYS010000391.1 GCA_023254015.1 Paracoccaceae bacterium | reverse complement strand
GCATAGGGCTTGGCCTTAGACCCCTCGGCGGCAAAGAAGGCGCGCAGGCGCAGCACCTCGTCCAGCGTGAACCATTTCGCCCCGCCCTCGGTTTCCGACAGGCCCTGCGGCAGGTCGGGGTTCTGCTTCAACACGCGGCGGAAATGGGCCTGCGCCACGGGGATCAGATAGCGGGTAATCTCCCAGGTGGAAAACAGCCGCAACGTCCGCCGCCCGGCTTCGTTCAGCCCGCGCCCTGCCAGATCATCACGCCCCGCCGCACAGGCCCGGGCGATCTGGCCGAAATCATCCGTGGTGGTGGCAGGCCCCAAGGCGGCCAGCGCCGCATCGGGATCGATGCCGAAATAGGGGGGAAGGGGGGAGGGGGCGTCTGCTTTCATTTCTGCCAGATGTGCTGTGTTTTTACCAGTATACTGCAAAACGCGGCATATGGAAGAAAAGACCGCACATCTTTGATTTTTCTAAGCTGATTCTAGGCCTTGCGGCCGGGCGTGGCCGGTTTTCGGCGCATCCTGCCTGCGATCTTGCGACGGAAGAATGTTATTTGATGTTATCATTTTCTGTTACAGGACGATCCATGATACAATATCTTCCTGTTTTTCATGGAAAAAAACGCAAGACCCGTGGCAAGGGCGACTCTGATCCACCGTTCGGGTGACTCTGATCCGGCGAAGGGCCGACTCTGATCAGCCGTTACGGCACTGGACGGCGCCTGTGGATAACTTTAGGCTGGGCGTCACTGAAACCCCGAAACAATCGGGGGCGGATAAACGGGCAGACAGGCATGACATTGGCAGCAACCTTGGGCGCAGGCCCCGGGCGCGGACGCAGCCCCGCGCCCCCCGTGATCGGTGATCTTTTCATCTGCGACGTGCTGGCGGCCAGTCCGAAGGACGATCTGGGCACGATGGAGCATCCGATCTTTTCGCTCTCGACCAAGCCTGATCTGCGGGTGCTGAGCTATGAGCACAATGGCACCCAGGTGCAGGTGACGCCTTCGGTCAAGGGGCGCGCCACGATCTTTGACAAGGACATCCTGATCTTCTGCATCAGCCAGTTGATGGTGGCTCTGAATGCCGGCCGCGAGGTCAGCCGCAAGCTGCAACTCAAGGCGCATGACCTGTTGCTGGCCACCGGGCGCGATACCGGCGGCGACAGCTATCTGCGGCTGCGTGAGGCCTTCGAGCGGCTGGCGGGCACTCGAATCACCACCAACATCGCCACGGGCGGCATCGAGGTGACCAGCGGTTTCGGCCTGATCGAAAGCTGGGAGATCCTGCGCAAGACCCGGGGCGGGCGGATGATCTCGGTCATGGTGACGCTGTCGGACTGGATCTTCCGGGCCGTGCTCGCGCGCTCGGTGCTGACGTTGAGCCGCGACTATTTCAGCTTGCGCAAACCCTTGGAGCGGCGGGTCTATGAGCTGGCGCGCAAGCATTGCGGCCGCCAGCCGGAATGGCGCGTCTCGGTCGCCACGCTGCACAAGAAAGCCGGATCGACCGCCCCGGTGCGGGTGTTTCGCGCCGCCATCCGCAAGATGATCGAAGAGGCCAACCTGCCCGATTACAGCATGGCCGAGGAAGAGGGCGATCTGATCCGCTTTACCCGGGCGGGGGTGATCGAGGAGGAGGCGGCAGAGTTTGCCCCGCGCTTTGACCCCGAGGTGCTGGATGCGGTGCGCACCTTGGCGCCGGGGGCGGATGTCTATGCGCTCGAGGCCGAATGGCGGGCCTTCTGGGTCAGTTCCGGCCGGCCAAGGCTGACCGCGCCCGACCGGGCCTTTCTGGCCTGGGTGAAGGGCCGGGTTAAAAGACGGTAAAGCGCAGGCGCGCGCGCTTCAGCCTTTGTCAGCCCCTTCTGCGGATAGTCGGCCGCACCGAAGACAGGAGCCGACGCCGCCATGGCCGATACCTCGCCCAATCTTGACCTGCCATTCCTGATCCCCGCGCAGGCGCAAAAGCATGTGACCCATAACGAGGCGCTGGAGCGGCTCGACCTTCTTGTGCAGCTGGTGGTTCAGGGCTTTGAGGCCACCACCCCGCCCGGCACCCCGGCCGAGGGGCAGATCTGGGCCCTGGGTGCGGCCCCCACGGGCGACTGGGCGGGGCAGGGGGGGCGTCTGGCCGCCTCGGTCGGCGGCGGCTGGGTGTTCATCGCCCCGCGCACCGGCTGGCGGGCCTGGGGGCAGGCCGAGGCGCAGTTTCGCGTCTGGCGCGGGGCCGATTGGCAGCTTCTGCCGATGGATGGGCTGGCGGGCCTGGGCATCGGCACCGCCCATGACGCGACCAACCGTCTGGCGGTGGTGTCGCCGGCCGCGCTGTTCACCCATGCCGGCGCGGGCCATCAGCTGAAGATCAACAAGGCGGCGGCGGGCGACACGGCGAGCCTTCTGTATCAAACCAACTGGTCGGGCCGGGCCGAGATGGGGCTGGCGGGCAATGACGATTTCAGCCTCAAGGTCAGCGCCAATGGCACGAGCTGGACCGAGGCGCTGCGGGTCAACCGCACAACCGGGCTCTTGACCGGCGCGGCGGTGACGCAAAGCGCGGCCGACAGCACGGCGGGGCGATTGCTGAAGGTGGGCGATTTCGGGCTGGGTGGCACCAGCGTCCCGCCATATGTTGCAGATATCAATAACACGTCCCTATCAAGCGGAGACTACTTCACGGACGCCAACACGCTCAACATCGTGGGCGTTGGACTGTCGAATTTTTATGGAACACTGACGGTGAAACGGTGGAGTAATAATATCATCCACCAGTCGTGGGTGGATAATGCTTCAGCCGCGCAGCGGAGATTCGAACGTCTTTGCAACAACGGAGTGTGGACATCGTGGCAGATGCTCTACTCTCGTAACACGATCCTCGGCCCAGTTTTGCAAGTCGGGGGTATCCCGACAGGGGCGATCATCGAGCGAGGCAGCAATGCCAATGGTGACTATGTGCGCTTTGCCGATGGCACGCAGATCTGCACCTCGCCGCAATGGGTGCTGGACACCAATGTGCCCAGCGGCAGCCTGTTTCGCAGCGCCGAACAGATCTGGGTTTTCCCCGCCGCCTTCAGCGCCGTGCCCATGGTGCATGCCACCAACATGAACAACACCGAGATCTGGGGCGCAGCGCGGTCTTCGTCGACAACAGGGGCGGCAGGGCGGCTTTGGGCGGCCACATCCTTTACCGGGCGCAGCTTGCGCATGTCGGCCATCGGCCGCTGGTTCTGAGAAGGAGTGACGGAATGCAGATCACCTTGATGCCCATGCGCCACGATCTTGCCCTTGAGGTCTCGCGCCAGGGCGATGTTCTGGTGCTGAACGGTCAGGCGTTGGATTTCGGCGCGGTCACGCCTGAAAGCCCGGGGCTGGCCGAACGCTTTGCCTGCCCCTGGCTGATTTCCGATGTGCAGCGGCAGTCTGACGGCAGGCTGTGCCTGAGCCTGATCCTGCCGCATGACCCCGAGGCCCCGTCCGAGACCCGTTATCCCGCGATGCTGGAGCTGACCGGCGATGGCCTCGTCGATCTGCCG
>JALQYS010000156.1 GCA_023254015.1 Paracoccaceae bacterium | reverse complement strand
GCTGCCTTGCGCCATTAAGAATTGCTTCTTTCCACCCTGCTGCCTCATGCTTCGCCGGATTGCCAATTCGCTGCCTGAAGTCGAACCACGCCTTGGTTAGAACCGCAGACTGTTCCTCGTCCAAGTCAGGGTAACTTTTGTGACCGGGAAGGCTACTCCTCCCAGGACCACCGACAGGAGCAACCCAAAGAGCACCATTTTTCGAGGCCGCGTCGAACACCAGCGGGATCAGTTCTCGCTCCTCGGTTGAGCGCGATCGTTCCGAGAACGTGTGGCCATCCGCGATCTGTGAAAGCACCTTCTCGAGGATGCGCTCCTTGTCGCAGCCCAGCGCGATCAGGAATTGACCCGACGGTGTTCCCTTGTAAACCTCCGCACCTTCTTTCAGGACGGGAAGCTTACCCTCCACCGCGGTTTTCACATGGTCCTTGATCAGGTTCAGTACCACCGACTTGCCTGCGTTGTTAGCCCCGATGAAAAAGTTCATCGCCCCGAACGGTGCTATAAATTGGGTCTCAGCCCCGATGCCGCGGTAGAATTGGGCGGCGACGCCCTCAAGAAAAACTTTCATTCATCAAGCCTATGCCAAAGTGGCACAACTTTAGCGAGACCGGTCCGACTTGCCAACATTGCCAACTACAGGCCTGGCAGGCGCGCAAACTGCTGCGCGCCAAGCCACGCGGGACGTGATCGGGTCTGCGCCTTGCCGGCGGTGAACGGGGCTCCCGCGCCGACAGCCGGGCCGCGGGCCTCAGCGCACGTCGGTGCGCCCGCGTCGGTCAAGCCTCAGGTTGGCGTAAAGCACATGGTTGCGCCAACGCCCGTTGATTTGCAGATAGCTCTGCGCCACGCCCTCATATTTGAAGCCGCATTTCTCCAGCACCCCGCGCGAGGCGGCGTTTTCCGGCAGGCAGGCGGCCTCGATCCGGCTCAGGTCCATCACGGCAAAAGCGTGGTGAACGGTGGCCAGAATCGCCTCGCGCATATAGCCCTGCCGGGCAAAGGGCGCGCCGATCCAATAGCCCAGCGTGCCGGCCTGAACCGGGCCACGGCGGATGTTGTCCAGCGTGATCGCGCCCAAAAGCATGTTGTCGGCCCGCCGGATCAGCATTAGCGGCAGCGCCGTTCCCTGGGTCTCGGCCCGTTGCGCCCAGTAGACGCGGTTGGTAAAGGCCCGGCGTGTCAGGTGGTCATGGGCCCAGACCGGCTCCCACGGCGTAAGATGGTCGGCCGAAGCCTCGCGCAGGGCGCTCCACGCGCGCCAGTCGCCATGTTCGGGCAGGCGCAGCGTCATGCGCTCGGTCTCGATCCGGGGGCGGCGGCGCAGGCCCAGCATCAGGCGGCAAGCCTTGCGCGGATCGCCTCCAACGAGGGGGCGGCCTCGACGGGGCCGTAAAGCGCCAGCGCGTTTTCCACCCCGCACAGCGCCTCGGCATAGTGGCGGGTGCCCTCGGTGGTGACCGCGTCGATCTTGGCCACGGCCTCGGACACTTCGGGCACACGGCCATGGATGGCCAGAAGCCGGGCGATGCGTTCGGCCCGCGCCGAGGGGCTTTCCAGCCCCATCAGCATGCCCGCCTTGATCTGGGCGCGGGCGCGGGCGACTTCGGCCTCGGTCATGTCCTCGGCGGCGCGCTTCATCTCGTCAATGGTGAGCAGGCAAAGGTCGCTGATCTCTTCCGCGCTGGTGCCCGCGTAAACCGTGATCTGGCCGGCATCCTCATAAGCGCCGGATTGGGCGAAGATGGAATAGCACAGCCCCCGCTCCTCGCGGATCTTCTGGAACAGGCGGCTGGACATGCCGCCGCCCATCACCATGGAATAGACCTGCGCGGTATAGACATCGGGATGGCGATAACCCGGCGCGTCGAAAGCCATGGCGAAGTGCACCTGTTCCAGCTCTTTCACCTCGCGCCGCTCGGCCCCGATGAAGCGGGCCGCCTGAAACGGCTGCTGCGGGCGTGCGGCAAGACCGCCAAAGAGCGCCTCGGCCTGTTTCACGATGGCGTCATGGTCGACGCCCCCCGCGGCCGCAAGGATCATCTGCGCCGGGCCATAGTTCTGGGCCACAAAGGTTTGCAGATCGGCGCGCGCGAATTTCGCCACCTTTTCCGCCGGGCCAAGGATCGTGCGGCCAAAGCTTTGGTCGGGGTATGAGGCTTCCTGCAGCCAGTCGAAGATGATGTCATCCGGCGTGTCCAGCGCCTGACCGATTTCCTGCAGGATCACATGGCGTTCAACCTCGATCTCCTTGGGGTCGAAGGCCGGGTTCAGCACGATGTCGCCGATCACGTCCAAGGCCAGCGCCACATCGCCCTGCAACACGCGGGCGTAATAGGCCGTCATCTCGCGCGAGGTATAGGCGTTGATATAGCCGCCGACATCCTCGATCTCTTCGGCGATCTGCAGCGCACTGCGCCGCGCGGTGCCCTTGAAGGCCATGTGTTCCAGAAAATGCGCGATACCGTTCTGCGCCTCGGTCTCGTGCCGACCGCCCGCCATGACCCAGATCCCCGCACTGGCCGATTGCAGCCCGGGCATGTGTTCGGTGACAATGCGAAAGCCATTCGGCAGCGTGGTGAGGCGAGTGGTCAAATGGGCACCTTTGGGCAAGAGAGGCCTCGCGTTCTTACATCGTGGGGCTTTGTGGCGAAAGGGGGGATCGCCTGGAATGGCCCCGGACAGCGCCCGCCCCGGCCATGGCAGGCACCGGCCTTGTGACAGCTGTGCGTCACCGTCTTGCGCGGCAAGCCGGAGGCGTCGGGCGGGAAAACGCGCTGCGTTTCCTGATCCGCCCGAAGCTTGACCAGATCAGCGCGCCAGCCGCGCGCGGATCAATGCCTGAATGGCGGGCAGGTCATTGGCGACCCGTGTCACCCGTTCCGGCCGGTCAAAGAGATCGGCCATGCGGGGCGGCAGGTCGGGGCGAATTCCCGTGGCCGCCTGAACCGCGTCGGGGAATTTGGCCGGATGGGCGGTGGCCAGCGTGATCATCGGGGTTGGGCCCAGATGTTCGTTCGCAACCTTCACCCCCACAGCGGAATGGGGGCACAGAAGCTCGCCCGTGGTTTTCAGGCTGGCGGCGATGGTGGCGGTGGTTTCCTCTTCCGAACAGCGGCCCGAGGCGAAGGTGGCCTGCAGCATCTGCAGCGCGCCCTGGGAAATGGTGAAACCGCCCGATTTCATCTCCTCCATCAGGGCGGCAATCGCACGGCCCTCCCGGCCATAGGCATCGAACAAGGCGCGTTCAAAGTTCGACGACACCTGAATGTCCATCGACGGGCTGATCGAGGGCTTGACCCCATTGGTGTGGTGATCGCCCGACTTCAGCGCCCGGTCCAGAATGTCGTTCTGGTTGGTCGCAACCACCAACTGGTCAATCGGCAGGCCCATCTTCTTGGCAAATTCGTCAGCGATGTTTTCGTGAACGAAGATGCGTGTCCCTGACAGACACACCTGCCCAGCGTTGTCGTATTGCTCAACAGCAATCTCAGCTGCGAGGTCGAGGTCAGCATCTTCGAGCACGATCATGG
>JALQYS010000273.1 GCA_023254015.1 Paracoccaceae bacterium | reverse complement strand
CATGACGGCCAGAACCTCGCCCACCAGTTCGGGGTCAAGGGCCGAGGTCGGCTCGTCGAACAGCATCACGTCGGGTTCCATCGCCAGCGCGCGGGCGATGGCCACGCGCTGCTGCTGGCCGCCCGACAGATGCGCGGGGTAATAGTCGGCGCGGTCCGACAGGCCGACCTTGGCCAGAAGTGCCGCGGCCTTCTCGCGCGCCTCGCGGCGCGGGGTGCCAAGCACATGCACCGGGCCTTCGGTGATGTTCTCCATCACGGTCATGTGCGACCAGAGGTTGAAGCCCTGAAACACCATCGCCAGCCTTGCCCGCATCCGTTCGACCTGGCGCAAGTCGGCGGGGCGGCGTTCGCCTTGGCGGCTGGTCATCCGCATCTCCTCGCCCTTCAGCCAGACCTTGCCGTCGGTGGGGGTCTCCAGCAGGTTGATGCAGCGCAGGAAGGTGCTTTTGCCCGAGCCTGAGGCGCCAAGGATCGCCACGACATCGCCCTTGGCGGCACTCATCGAGATGCCCTTCAACACCTCATGCCCACCAAAGCTCTTGCGGATGTTTTCGACACGGAGCGCGGGTTCGGTCATGTGGTTTCCTCTGGCTGGGGACCGAGGGCTGCAATCTCGGCCAGGGTGACGGGCTTGACGGGGGTGCGGATGCGGCCCGGCCCGAGGGTGGACGCGGGGCGGTCGGTCGCTTCGGCGATCAGCCCGATGACGGTGGTCTCGCACATCCGGCCCTGACAGGGGCCCATTCCGGTGCGCAGGCTGGTGCGCATCAGGCGCAGGCCCTCGGCGCCGGTGCAGGCGGCCTTGCGGATGGAACCGGCGGTAACCTCCTCGCAGCGGCAGACGATGGTCTCGTCCGGCGGGGCCAGGAAGGCGGAGGGCACGGAATAAGCTGCATCGAGGAACGGCCGCAGGGAAAGCGCGCGCGACAAAGCGCGGCGGAGCGGAGCGGCCCGCCGGTCGCGCCCGGCTGCATCCAGCTTTCCGGCCTGGTGCAGGATCGCCAGCGCGGCCAGCGCGCCCTTTGCCCGCGCAGCCTCGGCGCCGCCGATCCCGCCGCCGTCGCCTGCAACGAACACATGGGGCTCGGACGACTGCCCCCAGGGGTCCAGCGTCGGCCGCCAGGCGCCTTGCTCCGCGTCATATTCATGCGCCAGACCCATCGAGCGGGTCAGGTGGCTTTGCGGGATCACGCCCAGATGGGTCAGCAACAGGCCGCACGTCAGGCTGTGGCTCTGCTTTCCGGTGGTGAAGTCAAAGCGGATCCGGCCGTCCTCCGTCGTCTCTGCCCGGAAGTCGGCGGCGCCCCGAAACCACGGGATGCCGGCCGCGCGGATGCGGGCGATCAGACCAAGGCCCTTGATCAGGGTCGGCAGGCCGAACAGCGCGCGCGGCAGTTTCGGCAGGGCATGGGTGATCGCCGTCGGCGTCTCGACCAGCGCGACCGGCGGCGCACCTGCCGCGATCATCTGCGCCGCGACCAGATAGAGCAGCGGCCCCGCCCCGGAGAGGATGGCCTCATCCGGCACCATACCCGACTGTTTCATCAGGATTTGCGCCGCACCTGCGGGCATCAGCCCCGGCAGGGTCCAGCCCGGAAAAGGCACGGGCCGCTCCTGCGCGCCGGTGGCGATCAGGACATGCGCGGCCGGGCTGACATGACTTTGCCCGTCGCGCGACCAGATCACGCCGCGCCTTGCGTCGATGCGCCAGACGGTTGCGCGGGGCTGATGCGTGATGCCGGGATGATCGAGGCCCTGCACCAGAGCGCCGCCGCGCGCGTAATCGGCCCCCAGCCAGCCGCGCCCCGCTACTGCGCCGACATTGCGGTAGATCTGCCCGCCCGCCCGCTCCTGTTCGTCCAGAAGCGTGACCGACAACCCGCCCTCCGCCGCCACCCGGGCCGCCGCCATCCCGGCTGGACCGGCGCCGATGATGACCAGATCGGCGCTCATGGCTGGTCCCCCAGCCGGCGCGCGCCGATCTGGCGCTGGATCACCATGCCCTCGCGCGCGCTCACCATGCAGGCCTGCACATTCGGGTGCCCGTCGATGGTGACAAGGCAGTCGAAACACACCCCCATCATGCAATAGGGCGCGCGCCCCGCGCCGGTGACAGGCGTCTGGCGCGTGGCGCCCCCGCTGTGCGCCAGCAGCGCCGCGGCGACGCTTTCGCCCGGCCGGGCCAGCACGGGCACCCCGTCCAGCATCAGGCGCAGGCTGCGCGGGGCGGCGCCGGGGGCGTCACGAAAGCGCGAAGCGGCGTTCATCGAAAGCCTCCAGATCCGGGGCGGCGGGATCGCCGTCGATCCATTCGGCCAGCCGTGTTGCGTGCAGGGGCGCCAGCGTGACCCCGCTGTGACAGGTGACAAGGAAGGCGCCCGGATGATCGGCGGAACGCTGGTAGATCGGATAGCCGTCCGGCGTCATGACGCGCAGCGCCGCCCAGGAGCGCAGCACGCGCAGATCGGCCAGCCGGGGCCAGACCGCGACGGCGTGCTGCGCTA
>JALQYS010000252.1 GCA_023254015.1 Paracoccaceae bacterium | reverse complement strand
ATCCCGCCTTCCGGCTTTGTCCACGCGACGCCTTCGGGCATTTCGCGGGCCAGGGCGGCCAGAAGGTGATCGCGTCGCGCCATGTAGGTGCTGCGCAGTTTGGCGACATGTGGGCCGAACATGGTCGAGGCGACCTTGTGCGTCACCATCTGGTTGACGGTTGACGAATGCAGGTCGGCCGCCTGTTTCATCAGCACAAGGCGGCTGATGATTTCCGCCGAGGCACAGATCCAACCCACCCGCAGACCGGGAGCCAGCGATTTCGAGAATGATCCGCAATAGAAGGTTCTGCAGTTTTCGATCGACCCTTTGCGCGCAATCTCCAGCGCCAGAATGGGCGGGATCGGTTCGCCGTCAAAGCGCAGCGTCTGATAGGCGGCGTCCTCGATGATGGCGATGTCCAGTTCGTCAGCCAGATCAATCACCGCCTCGCGCGCCGCGCGGTCCAGCGTTTCGCCCGTCGGGTTTGCGAAATCGACCGAGAGATAGGCGAATTTCACCCGTCCCCCAGCCTTTTCGGCGGTGGCGGCAAAATCGGCGGCCGAGCGGTTGCTCTTGGGGTCCAGCCGGTCATAGGTCGGCTCATAGGCATTGAAGGCCCCGAGCGCGCCCAGATAGGTGGGCCAGCCCACCAGAGCGGTATCCTTGGGCGACAGCATCAGCTTGCCCAGATAGTCCAGCGCCTGCTGCGAGCCCGAGGTGATCAGGATGTTGCTCGCATCGCAGGGGATGCCCAGCTTGCCCATTTCGGCCGCGATCCAGTCGCGCAGCGGGCGATAGCCTTCGGACACCGAATATTGCAGCGCCGCGCTGGCCTGACTGTCCATCGTTTCGGCAAAGGCGGCCTTGAAGGCCTCGGCCGGGAAAAGTGCGGGGTCAGGGATGCCGCCCGCGAACGAGATGATGTCGGGCTGATCCAGCAGTTTCAGCAACTCGCGGATCTCCGACGCCTTCATCCGGCTTGACCGGCTTGCCAGCACGTTATTCCAGTCCATCCGACTCCCCCATGCGATCTGCGGCGAAACCTGATCCTGCCGGGACGTTATGTCAATATTGATGACCTAAGAAAGCCGCGCCGCGGGAAAGCGGTCTGTCAGCCGCCGATCAGAACCATTGCCCCGGCTCCATCAGCCCCAGATCCATCAGCTGCTGGGAATGCCACTGGAAGCGCACGGAATTGTGCCAGCGGAAATCCTGGATGTCGAACATCGACCCGGCGTTGGTGCGCAGGGCCTTGGCGGTGCGAAAGCTCATCACCGTGGTGGTGATGTTGTTGTGCCATGGACAGGCGTAGGTGTTCAGTTCCTCGTCGTTCAGCGTGTAGTCGCCGCGCAACTCCAGCTCGGGTCTGGCCTTGAACAGCGCGATCCGGTCGATCTTGCGGCGCGCGGGGGGCACATGCTCTTCGAAGCGCCAGCGCAGGCCGCCGAAGAAATCCAGCTGGCGCTCCTTTGGGTGGTTGTGGTTGGCCGGGTCTGGGCGGCCCAGCGCATAATAGCCCGACCGGTCAAGATGGGCATGTTCCAGCGAGACGGCATTCGGGAACCGGCCCAGATCATCGGCGTAAAGGTCGATCACGTAGGACAGCATCGCCTCGCGCCGCTCTTCGGTGTGGAAGGCGATCAGTTCGCGGACGTTGCGGGTTTCGCAGAAGGGGTGGAACAGATACTCGGCGTTGAAGCAGTAATAAAGCCAGATGCCCGGAGCGGCTGCGATCACCCGGTTGATGGCGGAAAACACGGCGTTTTCGGCATGGACGTCATGGGTTACCCAATGCACCAGCGGCTCCAGCGCGGGCGGGATGTCCAGCCCCTGCGGCGCCAGAAGCACCACCTGCAGGAACCCCGCCGCGAGATGGTGGCGCAACGTGGTGTCCACCTCGACCGCGTCTTCGGCAAAGACCAGGGCCACCGGCCCCTTGGCAAGCGCGGCCTTGCCTTCGGTCAGAAACTGGTCAAGCGAAGTATAGCGCATGGGGGCCCGCAGGTTGAATGTTTCGCAAAATCAGACAATGCGGCGGGCAATGCAAGCGGCGGATCGATCATATTCGGCCTTTCCGTTGCACGCCCGCCTGCTTTGGACTATGGGCGTTGCATCCTGCGCGAGGCCACCATGACCGACGTCAAGAAGCTTTTCATCAAGACCTACGGCTGTCAGATGAACGTCTACGACAGCGAGCGCATGGCCGAGGCCATGGGTGCCGAGGGCTATGTGCTGACCGAAGCCGCCGAAGAGGCGGACATGGTTCTGCTGAACACCTGCCATATCCGCGAAAAGGCCAGCGAAAAGCTGTATTCCGACCTTGGCCGGCTGAAGCCGCTGAAACAGGCCCGGCCCGATCTGAAGATCGGCGTCGCGGGCTGCGTGGCGCAGGCCGAAGGCGACGAGATCCTGCGGCGCATGCCGCTGGTCGATCTGGTGGTTGGCCCGCAGGCCTATCACCGCCTGCCCGAGATGGCCCGCGCCGGCCGCCATCAGGTGGACACCGATTTTCCGGCCGAGATGAAGTTCGATCACCTGCCCGAGCGCAAGGCGCCGCGCGGGCCGACAGCCTTTCTGACCGTGCAGGAAGGCTGCGACAAGTTCTGCGCCTTCTGCGTCGTGCCCTATACCCGCGGCGCCGAAGTCAGCCGCCCGGTAGACCGCATCCTGACCGAGGCGCGCAGTCTGGTCGAACGCGGCGTGCGCGAGCTGACGCTTCTGGGCCAGAACGTCAACGCCTACCATGGCGAGGGCGCCGGCGGCAGCTATACCCTTGGCCGGCTCTTGCGCGAGATGGCGCAGATCGACGGGCTGGAGCGGCTGCGCTA
>JALQYS010000219.1 GCA_023254015.1 Paracoccaceae bacterium | reverse complement strand
GGCAGATGGGCGCAGGGTTGTCCTCCACGAGGCCCAGGGCCTGACGCCCGGTAAGTCCGGGTCGGACAAAGATATCCGCGATATGCTCCGTGTGTCGCTTGCCACGCCGAAAACGATCCTGGGGCCCTGCAATCGAGCGGTGATCGACGAGGTGGCGGCGGCACTTTACGCAACAAGCCCGTGGATGCGCGAGGTGGTCAACTTTATCTGGTCCTCCATGTTGGATAGCCTCGAGGAACGCGGGACGGCCTCTATCCCGCCCCTGCTGCTCGTGGGGCCTCCCGGCTGCGGTAAGACTTATGTCGCCGAACATCTCGCAGGCCTGCTCGGCCGACCCTGGAAGCGCCTCGACGGCGCGGCCATGACCTCTGCCTTCGCGGTGGCAGGTGGCGATTTTTTGTGGCGCCATTCCCACCCCTCGGAAGTCGTGCGTATGATCGCGGCGAGCGGCGCTGCTAATCCCCTTGTCGTCTTCGATGAGGTCGAAAAAGCGACGGGAAGTTCGGGCGGAGATGCTCGGTTGGCACTCCTGCCCCTGCTGCAGCGCGATACGGCATCGCGATATCAGGATCCCTATCTTCAGGCCCAGATCGACTTGGCTCACGTCGATTGGATCCTTCTCGCCAACAGCACGGAAAGCCTGCCGCCGCCGCTCCTCGACCGGGTCAATGTCTTCAGGGTTTCTTACCCGGAAGGCGAAGATCTCGTCCGCACTGTGGAGCGCGCACTCGCGGCCGAGGCCGCCGACCCCGCCGTGATCCGGGCCGTCGTGGCCAAGATCGAATCCGGATCCATGACCCTGCGCGGGATCGACCGGATCAAAAGTCAGCTCCGCGCCATCAACCGTCGCCCCCTTCTGAACTAAGGGGGGCGATCATGCCCACAGGCCGGGTGTACAGCATTTCCGGGCTATGATGGGTCGCATTGCTCAGCCCGGAAATACTGGTTTCATCGACGAAATCCGTACTTCCGGGCCAGGATCTGTGTGAGCTCTCCGCCTCACTCGCTCTGCCATTTTGCGAAAATCTATTTCATGCCGACAGCATCTGGACAGGCGAACGAAAAGCACGCATCATAAGCGCGACACGGTACTTAAATGTGCCTCGGGCCCCGCAGACGTAGTCAAAAGACGGGTCACCCTAAAGGTCATCTCATCGCAAAAAGGACGGGCCGCCTCCAAGCTTGGGGGAACTTTGGCTCAGGCTCCGGGTCGCAGCCTTCCGTGACCATGCGAAATCTGGATGATCTTTTCTACGTCCACGCCACAGGCAACAGGACAAGAACATCCGCCAGGTTTCGTACTCGAAACAGCTTTGTGCGGACGCTTCATGACTTACGCTACGATCTCAGAAACTTACCGCTACTGGCCGGTTGATCGTGCCACATCATGCGCCGCACTGCCGCGCGCGGGTACCGGATCACCCGCGCCATCCTTGACGCATGATCCTGTCCCACGAACAGCCCACAAAGGAACAAAGCACGATGAAAGATTGGACGACTGAGGAACTGCAAACGATGATTGCAAGGCACCCAGAACAGGAAATCCGCATGCTTGCCATGGAACTTCTGGCTTTGAATGTTGAGTTTGAAAGTGGTGGCACTGAGGCTAGGATGGCAAACCTTTTGGAGATGGGACGGGATCTTACGGCCCTCCTTCATCATGAAGTCCTGGAAGCCAGCCGCGGGGGCGAGGATTTCATCAACGATGAGGAATTCATGCGCTGATCTGGGCACGAAGATCCCCAGAAGACTTTGCATTGCTCTATGGTGGTCGCGTCCGCAATCACACACAACGTGAAGACTCGCCTCAAGTTCGCTTATGAGGGTCCGTTCCGGGTGGGGGCGGAATCCTACGCTAAGGGATTTTCTCTGTAGCGTTTAACAATGTCCATGACGGTATTTTTGCTGATGGCAAGGTCATGTGCGATCCAGCGATAGCTTCGGCCTGCTTCGACGGCCTCGATGACCCTGGGCGCAAATTTGTCGGCCTTGGGGCGCTGCCCTGGCTGACGTCCGAGCTTTTTGCCACGGGCGCGGGCGGCGGCCAGCCCGGATTTCACCCGCTCGCTGATCAGGTCACGTTCGAACTGTGCTATGCCCGCAAGAAGGGTTGCCATCATTCGGCCGTGCGGCGTTTCAAGTTCGAACGTCATGCCGCTCATGGCAACGACAGACACCTTCCAGGCGGCGAGTTTGCCGAGAACGTCGAGCAGGTCCTGTGTCGAGCGGCCCCAGCGGCTGAGCTCGGTAACCAATATGACATCGACCTTGCGGACTTGCGCCAATGCCATCACCTGATTGCGCGCGGCACGGACGGTCGCGGTGCCAGAGGCCGTTTCGGTGAATACGCCTGTCACCTCATAGCCGCCTCGGGCGGCAAATTCCGTCAAATCCCGAAGCTGACGCTCACAGGACTGGTCTGACGTCGAAACCCTAGCATAGAGAGCGGCCCTCTGTCCCAAATGAACCTCCCCGGATTTCTGGCTTGTAAGGTGCTGATTTTACTGATGCTGATCTTGTCCACAATAGACACTTGACCAAAAAAGACAAACATCCATGCCACGGCGCCAAATTCTGACCGAACGCCAACGTTCGGCACTTCTCGACCTTCCCACCGACGACGCATCGCTGCTGCTGCATTACACCTTGGCCGACGATGATCTTGTTCATATCAGGGGCCGCCGCAGGGATCACAATCGGTTGGGGTTTGCCCTCCAGCTTTGCGCGCTAAGACATCCGGGACGCTTGTTGTTACCGGGAGAGGTCATTCCCCAAGAGGTGGCCCAATTCTTAGCCGCTCAGCTTGGCCTCGGTCCAGAAGACCTCGCCGACTATGCCGTGCGCGAAGAAACCCGCCACGAACACCTTGCAACCCTACGCACGGTTTACGGCTATAAGGCTTTTTCGGGCCGGGCGGCCCGCGATCTTCGAGCTTGGCTTGAGGCGGCGGCTGAAGACGCCCGCAGCAACGAAGATATTGCGCGGCGGTTTGTGGATGAGTGCCGTCGCACTCTGGTTATCTTGCCCGCCATTACAACGATTGAACGTCTCTGCGCCGATGCGTTGGTTGCCGCCGAGCGACGGATCGAGCTGCGGATTGCCGGTCGCCTCGATGGCGCGGCCCGTGATCGGCTGGAGACCCTTCTGACAGATATGGTCGATGAACAGGTCAGCCGGTTTGTCTGGTTGCGCCAGTTTGAAGTGGGCAGCAATTCTGCCGATGCCAACCGCCTTCTCGACAGGCTGGAGTTTCTGAAAGGCCTTGGGCTTGATCCGGGTGTTTTTCAAGGCGTCCCGCTTCACCGCATTGCCCGCATGCGGCGGCAGGGAGAGCGTTACTTTGCTGATGGGTTGCGCGACATCACAGGGGATCGTCGGACCGCCATCCTGGCCGTCTGTGTCGTGGAGTGGCAGGCCGCCGTCGCCGATGCCGTGGTCGAGACACACGACCGGATTGTTGGCAAAACCTGGCGAAGTGCGAAGGTCATTGCTGACACCAAGATTGAGGGCGCGAAAGGTGCCACACATGACACGTTGCGCGCCTTTACCTTACTTGGAGCATCCTTGATTGAAGCACAAGGCGACGGAACTCCTCTGGAAGAGGCCGTTCTTGCAGCAGGCGGTTGGGGCACCCTGCAAGGGCTGGTCGCCGAGGCTTCGCAGCTTATCAATACCTTAGCCGCCGATCCTTTGGCCTATGTCGGCCAAGGCTACCACCGCTTCCGGCGGTATACCCCACGGATGCTCAAGATTCTGGATATCCAGGCCGCTCAGGTTGCAGCCCCTTTGATGGCGGCAGTTTGCGCCATCCGCGATGGAGCTGGTGATCGGCCAGGACAAACAGGATTTCTTCGCCGAGGCTCAAAATGGCATCGGCATCTTCAGGCGCAAGAGGATGGAGACCATCGCCTCTGGGAGGTTGCGGTGCTGTTTCATCTGCGCGAGGCCTTCCGCTCTGGCGACATCTGGCTCAGCCATTCCCGCCGATATGCCGATCTGAAGCAGGCGCTGGTGCCAATATCGGACGCTCACGCATCTCCCAGGCTCGCCGTCCCCTTCACGCCAGAAGTCTGGCTGATGGATCGAAAGGCCCGCATGGCAGAAGGTTTGCGCCGTCTGGCCAAAGCCGCCCGCAATGGAACCATCCCCGGTGGGTCGATCGAGGACGGTGTGTTGCGCATCGACCGGTTGACCGCCGCCCCCGCGACAGGTGCGGATGAACTCGTCCTCGATCTGTATCGCCGCTTGCCCGAGGTGCGGATTACCGACCTTATGCTCGAAGTGGACGCGGTCACCGGCTTTACCGAAGCCTTCACCCATTTGCGTACCGGGACACCCTGCACCGACAAGATCGGTCTTCTGAACGTGCTGCTGGCCGAAGGGTTAAATCTTGGCCTCAGCAAAATGGCCGAGGCCTCAAACTCCCACGATTATTGGCAACTCTCCCGCCTGTCTCGCTGGCACGTCGAAAGCGATGCAATGAACCGGGCATTGGCCATGCTCGTGGGCGCGCAGGCAAAGCTACCCATGGCCCAAGTTTGGGGTGTTGGTCAGACGGCCTCAAGCGATGGCCAGTTCTTTCCCACCACCCGACAAGGCGAGGCCATGAACCTCGTCAACGCCAAATACGGCAACGACCCCGGCCTGAAGGCATACACCCATGTTTCTGACCAGTTCGCGCCTTTCGCGATCCAAACCATTCCGGCAACCGTAAGCGAAGCACCCTACATTCTCGACGGGCTGTTGATGACAGATGCTGGGCGGCGCGTGCGCGAACAGTTTACCGACACCGGCGGATTTACCGATCACGTCTTCGCGGTGACATCTCTGCTCGGCTATCGCTTCGTGCCCCGTATCCGCGATCTTCCCTCAACGCGGCTCTATGTCTTTGAGCCAGCCGCTGTTCCGAAAGAACTGCGCGGCCTCCTCGGCGGCAAGATCAAGGAGGCGCAGATTATTGCCAATTGGCCGGATATCCTGCGCAGCGCTGCCACTATGGCGGCAGGCATCATACCTCCCAGCCAGCTTCTGCGCAAATTCGCCGCCTATCCGCGCCAGCATGACCTCGCTCTGGCCTTGCGCGAAATCGGTCGCGTCGAGCGCACGCTCTTCATCATTGATTGGCTGCTGGACGCCGACATGCAGCGTCGTGCCCAGATCGGCCTGAACAAAGGCGAGGCGCATCACGCCCTGAAAAATGCTCTGCGCATCGGTCGCCAGGGCGAAATCCGCGACCGCACCGCTGAAGGGCAGCATTACCGCATGGCTGGCCTAAACCTGCTTACAGCCATCGTGATCCATTGGAACACCCTCCACCTCGGTCAGGCCGCCGCCAAACGAAAACAGGAAGGCCAAAGCACCCCGGCAGACCTTCTCGCCCACATCTCGCCCCTCGGATGGGCACACATTCTCCTCACCGGCGAATACAGGTGGCCAAAAAAACCGATGACAACCCCTTAGCGTAGGATTCCGCCCCCACCCGGAACGGACCCCAGGACGTCGAGCCGGGCGATCAGCCGGTGCTTCTCCTTGAACACGTTCCCGGACCGGGACCCCTCGATCATG
>JALQYS010000172.1 GCA_023254015.1 Paracoccaceae bacterium | reverse complement strand
CCCACCGCGCCGAGATCCTCCGCGGCGACGATCGCGGCGGGGTCTCCCCCGTCGGCGACCAGCTTCTCGAGCACCTGCTTTCCCGCTCCCTGGGTGACCTGCCCCTCCTCGACCATCGCCGCCAGGGAGGCAAGCGCCTCGATCTCGCGGTCAAGGTCGGGGGCGGAGAGAGTGGGAAGATTGGCGGTCATGGGCGAAATGTGGCCCTGCCCCGCCCCGGTTGCAAGGGGCTGCTAGACGCCGGTCGCCTTGGTCACCGCGCCCCTGACGCCCACCCAGGCGCCCTTCTTCAGCTCCAGCCCCAGCACCCGATCAGGGTTTGTGGGCGGCGGCATCATCACGCCGTCCAGTTTTTCAAAGCCGAAGCGGCGGTAGTATGGCGCATCGCCCACCAACAGAACCCGCTCCCACCCCAGACGACGGGCCTCGGCCAGGCTTTCGTTGATAAGGAGCCCACCCAATCCCTCGCCCTGACGGGTCGGGTGCACGGCCACGGGGCCCAAGAGCAGCGCATCCTCGCCCCCCACCTCAACCGGCCAATAGCGGATCGCCGCAGCCAGCGTGCCATCGTCATCGCGCAGGATCAGGCAAAGGGCGGCCACCGTCGGCACGCCGTCGCGCAGCCGATAACTGGACAGCGCCGTGCGGCCGGGGGCAAAGCAGAGGTCATAAAGCGCCTCGACCTCCCACCAGTCTGCCTCGGTCTCTTCTTCCAGCTTGTACACGGGCCCGGCACTTTCCCCTGCGGAATCAATCGGCCCCGGGGCTAACACGCAGCAACGGGGGGATCAAACGGGAATACGGACCGAAGATTGATGCAACTTGCCGGAAAGCCCACAGGACGGCTTCGAGCCTGCGGGCGAAAAAGGGGGCCAGACTCCCTGCGGGGCGGGCTGCACACAAAGCTGCACGCCGTGGCGGATGCCAAGGGCCGCCCGCTGCCGTTCTTCATGACGACGGGCCAGCTCAGCGAAGGCATCGGCGCCGCGGCCCTTCTGGGCAGCTTGCCGGCCGCAGAATGGCTTGTCGCCAACCGGGGCCACTCGCCGCGACCGTCATGTTCTGGATTTGACGATCAATGAGTCTGGAGCCTGGGGAGAAGTTCTGACGAATACGGCGAGAAAATCGCCAAATTATCCAATGTTTTCAGTGCTAATGGCGGAAGCGGTGGGATTCGAACCCACGGTGGGGTTCCCCCCACGCTGGTTTTCAAGACCAGAGCCTTAAACCACTCGGCCACACTTCCGTAAGAGGGGCTTAGCGGGTCCGCCGTGATTCTGAAAGGGTGGGCAAGCGGCGGCCTCACGAAGGGTTTTCCGCCCAAGACACGGCTTGGCCTTTCCTGCGCCGCCACGCTTCTGTATCATGCCGCAAATCAATCGGGCCGGATTGTTGCGCATGATGCGTCCGGTCCCTGCAAGCGCGCCAGAAGAACGCGCGCGAAAAGGAAGTCGGGTATGGCAGGCAAGGCAATTGCGCGTGTGGTTTTCGTGATTTCGGCGGCGGCGCTGGTGGCGGGCTGTCAGGGGGAAGGCAGCCCCTTTGCCAAGCGGGAAGGCCCTGCGGCGGCGGCACCTGCGGCCGATGAGACGGCGGTGGCGGGCGCGGCGGCGGCCAAACCGGCAGGGACGGCAAAGTCGGTCAAGCTGGTGGATCGCGATGTCGAGGCGCCCGAAGTGTTTTCGGTGACGGACATGGCGCTTTGGGATGGCCGGCCATCGCTGGGGGGGGTCTGGGTGGCCTCGCCCGACGCGGTCGACCCCGAGCGGGTTATCCTGCGCAACACCGCCAATGGCAAATTCGTGATCGGAGCGCTGTTCCGGCGCGAGCGGGAAAACCCCGGCCCGACCCTGCAGATTTCGTCCGATGCGGCGGCGGCTCTGGGGCTTTTGGCCGGAGAGCCGGGCAAGATCAGCGTGACCGCGCTGCGCCGGGAAGAGGCCCCCGTGACCGCCCCGGACGCCAAGAAACCCATTCTGGACGCGGCCGAAACGGTGGAAACCGAAACTCTGGCACCGACCGCAACCGCAGCCGACCAGAAAGCGCCGACCCAGGCTGCGCTCCAACCGCCGAAGAAGGGGCTGGGCCTCTTCCGCAAGAAACCCAAGGCCGATGGCCCGGTGGCGCCGGTGGTATCGTCGCAGCCGCTGGCAGCCCCTGCGGCACCCGGCGGCCAGAGCGCGGCCGCCGCTGCCCCGGCTGCCAAGCCCAAGCCCGCCACCCCGGTCCCGGCTGCGGCCAAGGGCGGCGTGATCCAGATCGGCATTTTCTCGGTCGAGGCCAATGCCAAGCGCGCCGTCGACACCTTGGCGAAGGCCGGGATTGCCGCCGTGATCCGGCAAGAGAAATCGCAGGGCAAGGCGTTCTGGTCGGTGACGGCCAGCGGCGGGGCCGATGTGCTGTCAAAGGCCAAGGCCACAGGCTTTGCCGACGCCTATATGCTGAAACGTGGTTGATCCGAAGGACATCTCCATGCACCGCTCCCTCCGTTCCCTCCTTTGCGGCACGCTGGCGGCCAGCCTTCTGGCCCTGCCTGCCTTTGGCTTTGACACGGCGGCCCGTTCGGCCTGGGTCTATGACATGACGACCCACACGGTGCTGATGGACAAGAACGGCAATGTGCCGGTGCCGCCGGCCTCGATGTCGAAACTGATGACCATCAACATGCTGTTCGAGGCGCTTCGCGACGGACGGGTGACCATGGACACGACCTTTGCCGTCTCGTCGCGGGCGACCGAGATGACGGGGCGCGGCGGGTCCACCATGTATCTGCAGGAAGGCGACCGGCCATCGGTCAATGATCTTTTGCACGGCATGATCGTGAATTCGGGCAATGACGCCTGCATCGTGGTGGCCGAAGGGCTGGCCGGCAGCGAAGAGGCCTTTGCCGCGCAGATGACCGAACGCGCCCATGCCCTGGGGATGGACCAGTCGTTCTTTGCCAATTCCAGTGGCTGGCCCGACCCGAACCACAAGATGAGCATGCGCGATCTGGGCCTGCTGGCCCGCCGCCTTATCGAGGAATTCCCGGAATACTATCCGATCTTTGCCGAAACCTCATACAATTACAAAGACCGCGCCCCCGCCAATGCCAACAACCGCAACCCGCTGTTGAAGCTGGGCATCGGGGCGGACGGGCTGAAGACCGGCCATACCGCCGAGGCCGGTTACGGTCTGGTGGGCAGCGTCAAGCAAGGGGATCGGCGGATCATCTTTGCCTTTGCCGGCACGGAAAGCGACAAGGCCCGCGCCGAAGAGGCCGAGCGCATCGCCTCCTGGGCGTTTCGGCAATTCGCGCTGAAAACCATGGCCAAGGCGGGCACGAGGCTGGCCGATGCGCCGGTGCATCTGGGCGAGGTGGATCGCGTCGGGCTGGTTCCGGCCGCGGACATCCGTCTGTTGATGCCCGCCGTGGCGCAGGGGCAGTTGCAGGGCGAGGTGGTCTATCTGGGGCCGGTGCAGGCGCCGATCACCAAGGGCACGGTGCTGGGTGAGCTTGTCATCGAGGTGCCGGAACTCGGCCAGCAGCGCGTGCCGCTGGTTGCCGAAACCGATGTCGCCAAGGGCGGGTTCATGGTGCGCCTGAAAACCGCAGCCCGTGTGCTGCAAGACCGCTATCTTGGTCAGGAGGCCCCGGCAAGCTGATGGGACATGGCGCGTTCCTGTCCTTTGAAGGCATTGACGGATCGGGAAAATCCACTCAGGCGCGGCGTCTGGCCGACGCCCTGCGCGGCAAAGGCCACCGGGTGACCCTGACGCGCGAACCGGGGGGCAGCCCGGGGGCCGAAGAGATCCGCCGCCTGGTGCTGGAGGGCGACCCCGACCGCTGGTCACCCGAGACGGAACTCCTGCTGTTCACCGCCGCCCGCCGTGACCATCTGGAAAAGACCATCCGCCCCGCCGTTCAGCGCGGCGAGGTGGTGATAACCGACCGTTTCGCCGACAGCACCCGCATGTATCAGGGCCTGACCCGTGGCAATCTGGCGGCCGAGGTGGACCAGCTTCACGCGCTGATGATCGGGGTTGAACCGGATCTGACCTTTCTGATCGACATTCCGCCCGAGGCGGGCCTGGCGCGGGCCACCGCGCGGGCCGGCAAGGAGATGCGGTTCGAGGACATGGGCCTTGAGGTTCAGCGCCGCGCCCGTGACGGCTTTCTGGCGCTGGCAACCCGCGCGCCTGGCCGCTTTCGCGTGATTGACGGCAACCGCGACGAAGCCGAGGTCGCCGCCGAGGTGCTGGCCCTGACGCTGGACTGGCTGACGGGCCGATGAGCAGCGCCGACATCCCCGAGGCCGACCGCATCGAGGGCGCGCCGCATCCGCGCGCCACACCGGTGCTTTTGGGCCATCCGGCGGCCGAGGCGACCTTTCTGCAGGCCTTCACCAGCGGCCGGTTGCACCATGGCTGGATGATCACTGGCCCGCGCGGGGTCGGCAAGGCAACGCTCGCCTGGCGGCTGGCGCGGTTTCTTCTGGCCACGCCCGACGAAGAGGGCGGCATGTTCGCCCCGCCGCCCCCTGCCACGCTGGACATTCCCGCCGACCACCCGGTTTCCCGCCGCATCGCAGCCCTGTCCGAACCGCGCCTGTTCCTGTTGCGCCGGGCCTATGACGAAAAGAAGGCCAAGCTGCAGGACGTGATCTCGGTCGAGGAGGTGCGGAAGATGAAAAGCTTTTTCACCCTCTCGGCCGCCGATGGCGGGCGGCGCGTGGCGATCATTGACAGTGTCGATGACATGAACCCGGCCGCCGCCAATGCGCTTTTGAAACTGCTGGAAGAGCCGCCCAAGGCGGTGACGATGTTTCTGGTCAGCCACCAGCCCGCGCGGCTGTTGCCCACCATCCGCTCGCGCTGCCGTGAGCTCCGTCTGGGGCCGCTTGGGGCGCAGGATCTGTCGGACGCGCTGACCATGGCTGGCGGCGAAGTGGCGCCCGAGGCCCGCGCAGCGCTGGCGGAACTGGCCGGCGGCTCGGTCGGCGAGGCGTTCCGCATGACCAATCTGGAAGGCTTGCAGCTGTATGCCCGCCTTGTGCGGCTAATGGCCACCCTGCCCCGGATGGATCGGGTGCAGGCGCTGGCCATGGCCGAGGCGGGCGCGGGCCGCGGGGCCGAGGCGCAGTTCGATCTGATCGTGTCGCTGATTGATCTGTTCCTGGCCCGCCTTGCCCGTGCCGGCACGATAGGCCAATGCCCGGTCGAGGCTGCCCCGGACGAGGCGGCGCTGATCGCCCGGCTTTCGCCCCATCCCCATGCCGCCCGGGGCTGGGCCGATCTGGCGCAACACCTTGGCATCCGGGCCCGCCGTGCCAAGGCGGTGAACCTTGACCCTGCCGCACTTCTCATGGATATGTTCCTCAAGATCGACGAGGCGGCGGCGGCCCTGTCTCGTTCGTCCTGACCGCTGGCCTGTGCGTCCCCGCCCCGGGGGTTTCACACCCCCGGACCCCCGTGGGATATTTGCGCACAGAGGATGGAAAAAGGCCCCGGAGTTTGATCGTGACGCCGCCTGAACTTGTCGACAGCCATTGCCATCTGGACTTTGCCGATTTTGACGGCGAGGTTGACGCCATCGTCGCCCGCGCCGCCGACGCCGGGGTGCGGCGGATGGTGACGATCTGCACCCGACTTGGCAATGCGCCCAAGGTTCGTGCCATTGCCGAGGCGCATGCAGGTGTGTTTTTCGCCATGGGCATCCATCCGATGAGTGTGACCGAAGAGGCGCCGATCACGGTGGAGGAGCTGGTGGCCTTTGCGCGTCACCCGAAGATGGTGGGAATCGGCGAGACGGGCCTTGATTACCACTACACGCCCGACAGCGCCGAGGTGCAGAAGCGGTCGCTGCGCCTGCATATCGAGGCGGCGAACGCTTCCGACGTGAGCCAGACGCACAAGCTGCTGCATGGTGAGGAGAAG
>JALQYS010000159.1 GCA_023254015.1 Paracoccaceae bacterium | reverse complement strand
CCCGGCCAGATCGTCCAGCGCGATGGTCTCCTGATCCGAAAGTGGATGGCCTGACGGCAGCCACAGCCGATAGGGCGAGACCAGAAGCGTTTCAACATTCAGCGCCATGCGGTCCTTGACCGACGAGGTCAGCAGAACGGCAACGTCCAGTTCACCCCCGATCAGCAGGTGCTGCAGATAGTCGCCATTGTCCTCGATGACGTTCAGCTCCACCTGCGGAAAGGCGCGGCGATAGCGTTGCAGGATGTCCGACAGCACATAGCCCGCCACAAGGCTGGTTACCCCAAGCGACAACCGGCCGGTCAGCGGGCCGTCCTCTTCGACGAAAGCGGTGCGGGCGGTGGCGACATCCGACAGGATCTGCCGGGCATGGCGCAAAAAGGCGCTGCCCTTGTGGGTGATCAACAGCCCCCGCGCCTGCCGGTCGAAAAGCTGAACGCCCAGATCATCCTCCAGCGCGCGGATCGCCTCGGTGACCGAAGATTGCGAGATGGAAAGCTCGCGCGCGGCGCCGGTCACTGACCCGGCCTGTGCGGCGGCGACAAAGAACTGCAACTGGCGCAGGGTGAAGGCCAAGGCTCAGCCCTTGGCCATTTCTGCGACAAGGCTGGCGTGGTGGGTGGCGACAAGCCCCTGATAGGCCGCCAGCTTTTCCGGAGTAAAATGCTGTTCCTCGGCCAGAAGGTTCACCGTGCCCAGCACCCTGTCGCCATCTACGACTGGGATATTGATGCAAGAGCCCAGCCCCAGCGAGGTGATAAGCGCATGGTCGAAGAAATATTTCGCAAACTCGGGGGTCGTATTTGCCACGAAAACCTGCCGCCCGGTGATGCAGTGATCATACCAGCCGTCGCGGGTCAGCGGTTTGGTGCCCGAGACCGGGTATTCCACAGGATGCGAGGTATAGGCGCGGCGGGCTACCCCGGCGATTTCGTCCTGTGTGGTGACAGTGAAAAGCCGTGTGCCAAGGGCGGCGCAGGCGGCGTGCAGGGTATCATAGGCGCTGGACATGCGGGGTTTCCTTGTCTTTGCTGGCATCCGAGCATGAGCCGCGACAAGGTGCAAGGCGTCACGGCCTTATCCCTCGAGGCTGCGCGCCAAGAGCGCAATCAGGTCCGATCGGGTGACCAGCCCCACAAGGTGGCCCTCCTGCGTGATCGGCAGGGCCTGCTCTCCGCCATCGGCCAGCCGCTGCACCAGATCGGCGGCAGGGGTGCCGGGCTGCGCCGCCGGCACCAGATGGGCCAGATCGGCCGCCGTCAGGGCCGGGTCGGCAAGGCCGACCAGCGTCTCTTCCTCGACAAGGCCGCGATAAAGCCCGGCGGCCACCATTGGCAATGTCTTGAACCGGTGGCGGTGGAACAGGGCCGCCAGGTCTGGCAAAGGGGTTTCGGGCGCAACCGTGACCAGATCGCGCGACATCAGATGTTGCGCGGTCAACCCGGCCAGCGGTCGCGTTGCCGCCTCGGCCTCGGCCGCGGTGATGAGGCGCGTCAGATCCTCGACCCCGATGTTGGCATCCAGCCGCAAGCGCGAGAGCAGTTCGACCAGCGCCCCGGGCGGCGGCAAATGGCGACGTTCGGGCCGGGGATCGGCGGTGCCATGCGGAGAGGTTGCGGGCTGGCGGAATGGATAGACCCGGCCAGTCAGCCGGTTCCAGATCACTCCGGCCAGAACAAGGGCAAGGCTGCCAGACAGGACGGGCGACAAGGCAAAGCTGAAATCATGGGGGGCCGTGAGGGCGGTGAATAGGGCAACGGCCCCGCCCGGCGGGTGCATGGCGCGGGCGCCGGCCATGGCCAGCATGGCCAGCGCAACCGCAAGCGGCGCGACAAACAGCGGAGCCAGCCCGGTTTGCAGAACCAAAAGCGCCGCAAGGGCTGACAGGCTGTTGCCCAGCACCACGGCCCAGGGCTGTGCCAGCGGACTGTTCGGCACGGCAAAGATCAGAAAGGCGCTGGCCCCGAAGGGCGCGATCAGCAGGGGATGGGCGAAAAGATCGCCGCCCTGCGGCGCAAGCCCGGCCAAGAGCAGCGCGCAGAGCGCAAGGCCAACACCCGCCCCGCCCGCCGCCCGCAGGGCCTCGGCCAAGGTCGGGCGCGGAACCGCCGGGCCAAGCGCGCGCCACAGGCTCATGCTGCCGCGACCTCGCCCGAAGACAGGACAAGCCAGCCGTCCTCAACCGGGGGCAGGGGCGGTGTGGGGCCTGATTGCCATAGTAACAGCAGGACCACGACAGGCTCTTTCGGGGCGTCCGCCTCTGCCAGAACCTGCCAATGCAGGCCAAAGCCTTCGGCCAGCAAGCCCTCGGCGTAAAAGGCGATTTCCTCGCCGTCGATCATGTCGTCAGTGTGGTCCTGCGCCTGCCAGGCGCCTTCCTCCCACCAGACGGCCTGCCCTTCGACGTCGGGGTGGCGCTGGCCCAGCCGGACCAGTGGGGCAAGTTTGGCGTCATGCGGGGGGGTCATGGCCGGTCTCCTTTCGCCATGGCATGGCAGAGGCGCGGGCGGGGATCAAGGCTGTTGGAAGGGGCGATGGCGGTCTGGCCCCTGCGGCGGGCCTCGCCTAACGCTTCATCATCGCAAGGCGGATCAGGGCACGCTCCATCACGGCCATGGCCGGCGCCTTCGAGGTGGAACGCAGCGTCATGTCGGTTTCCACCAGCAACCCGAGCGCCTGTTCCAGCGCGCGCAGGCCCCATTGGCTGGCCTGCCGTTGCACCGCGTCGCGCAGTTTGAAGATCACGCGGGCCTTGTTGATGCCGTTCGGATCGGCAGCGACAAGATGCAGGGTGCGGAAATGCCGCAGGGCCGCGATGCAGATGGTGACGGGCGCGGTGCCCTGCCCCTCCAGCCGCCGCAGCAGCGGGCCGATGGTGTTGGCACGCCCCTCGGCGGTGGCGATGATCAGGTCATCCACCTCGGCCTCGATGGTGGCGGGCGCCATGGCGGCAACCTCGGCCGGGGTCAGGGGCGTTTCGTCGCGATATTTGTAAAGCGCGATCTTCTCCAGCGTCTGGCGGAAATCGCCGGGGTCCAGCGCGCGGGCAAGCGCCGACAAGTCGGCCATGGCGGTGGGATCGATCCGGGTCAGGCCCGAGGCTTTCAGCGCGTCCTCAATTTCTTCGCGCGAAGGTGGGTCGTCGTAAAGCCCGATGCAGACGGCATTGGGGTGCTTTTCGAACAGCGTCTTGAGCGCGGATTTCGCCGTCAATGCGCCTGCGGTGACGGTGATCTGCGCATCGCCGGGCCGCCAATCCTTCAGCGCGCCGGCGATGGTTTCGGTCAGGCCGTCGGTGGCATCCTCGACAAAGGCCACGCGGGGGCCGGGGAAAAAGCCGACCGACTTGATGGCATCAGCCAGCAGGGCGGCATCCTTGCGCAGGTCAGAGGCCTGAATCCGGCTGAGCCGCATCTCGGCCTCGCCCTCGGGGCCGATCAGGGCGGCAATCGCCTCTTGCCGTTTCAGGGCGACGCGCATCGGGTCGGCCCCAAAGATCAGCAGCCCCGCATGGGCCGGATTGGGCTTGGCGCAATAGCGGCTGGCCTCGACGCCCTTCAGGATCATTGCGCAAAGCGCGCAGAGGCGGCGATGATCTGGGTGGCGATCTGGTCGGCCAGAACGGTCATCAGCCGTTCTGCCGCATCCTCTTCGGCCGCGATGCCCGCGACGGTCGAGCCGGTTGCCGACCATGAGGTGAAGTTCTCGGCCGTGCCACCTGCCAGCCTTGTGTCGGTGGCCAATTCGGTCAGGCTCCAGTCGATGCGGCCGCGCAGGTTGTAGCGGGTGATGACGTTCGACGTCGTATAGCCCGCTCCCACGGTTTCGGTCGTGATTGTATAGGCCAGCGCATAGCGCGCGGCCTTGGTGCGACCGAACCGCGCCTCGAAGGCGGCGACAAAATCATAGCTGTTCTTGTCGACCGGATCGGTGGCACGGATGGCCCCCTGCAACCCCTGCGCCGCGCCCTTCGGGCCATAGGCCGGGGAAAAGCCGCAGGCGGCAAGCGCCAGCGGCAGCAAAAGCAGGGTTCGGCGGTTACACGACGACATTGATGATGCGCCCCGGCACGACGATGATCTTCTTCACCGGCTGGCCGGCAAGGAATTTGACCACATCATCGTTGGCCAGTGCGATCTTTTCAACCTCTGCCGCAGGCATATCCTTGGGCACGCTGATTTCCGCCCGGCGCTTGCCGTTGATCTGGATCGGCAGGGTGACGGTGTCGTCGATCAAAAGCGCCGGATCGGCCTTTGGCCAGGGGGCCTCGGCGCACAATCCCGCACCGCCCTGATAGGTCCAGATCGATTCGGCGATATGGGGCGTCATGGGCGACATGAGTTTGGCCAGGGTGCGGATGGCCTCTTTCATCGCGGGGGTGGAGGCATTGGCCTTGGCAAGCGTGTTGGTCAGGCCATAAAGCGTGGCGATGGCCTTGTTGAAGGCAAAAGTTTCAATCGCGCGCGTCACCTCGTCGATGGCCCGCGCCACGGCGCGCGCCAACTCCTCGTCGCCCTCGCCCTTGTGGTCTGCAGGCATCTCGCCGATGCGGGAACACAGGCCCCAGACGCGGGAGAGGTGTTTGAAGGTGGCCTCGGCGCCCGAGGCCGTCCATTCCACGTCACGTTCGGGCGGGCTGTCGGACATGACAAACCAACGCGCGGTATCGGCGCCGAATTGGGCGATGATGTTCATCGGATCGACGACGTTCTTCTTCGACTTCGACATCTTGGCCGAGGGGATGACCTCAACCTTCGTGCCGTCCTTCAGCGTCGCACCGGATTCGGAGCGGAGGATGTCTTCGGGCAGGTGGTAGACCGGGCGGCCGTTGGCATCCCGCGTCATGTAGATTTCGTGCGTCACCATGCCTTGGGTGAAGAGCGCGTTGAACGGCGCGATCGCCTTGGCGGGCAGGTGGCCGGTCTTTGCCATGGCCCGGGCACAGAAGCGGGAATAGAGGAGGTGCAGGATCGCGTGTTCGATGCCGCCGATATACTGGTCGACGTTCATCCAGT
>JALQYS010000080.1 GCA_023254015.1 Paracoccaceae bacterium | reverse complement strand
AACCAGTAATAGACCAGCTGTTTCGACAGACCTTTCTGGATCACCGCCCGGTTCACCGTGAAATCGCCATAGACCGTGCCGGGAATGGAAATCGGGGTGGGATCGATCGAGAACACCTCCCAGCCGCCCACGGGCAGGCAGACCTCTGGCGAATGGATGCCCGATCCTTCGGTCTGCTTTTCATACCAGGCCGAGAAGAGGTTGACATAGGCCGCGCTGCCGGGGGCGAAATAGGTGGCGTTGATGTAATCGGTGGCGCCCAGAACCTGTTCGGTTGCGGGGTCCAGCGCCTCCATGCTGCCGGTCCAGCCGCCCAGATCCCGCGGGAAAAGCGCAAAGCCGTCGCGCGGCGGGTCGATGCGCGCCGGGGGCGGGGTCAGCACGAAGGCCGCCGAGACGGCCACCGTGATGAGCGCGCCCAGCATCAGCCCGCGCGATGGCGCAATGCCGAAGATCCGGCGCAGCTGCGGCACGAAGCCTTCGGTATCCAGATCGATGGTGTCCCGGAAGGGCAGGGGGGCGGGGGTCAGGCGCTGCAGTCCGATCGCCATCACGAACAGGATCACGATGCAGGCGCCAAAGATCACCCAGCCCTCGAAGAAATGCAGGAAGCCTTCGGCATGGCCGATGCCATAGCTGTTCACCAGCACGCCGATGATGCCGATCCTGACCGAGTTCATCAGCACCGTCAGCGGCGCCGCCATCAGGAACAGCACCACCTTGTGCCAGAACGGCCCGCGATAGAGGATGCCGAAAAGGTAGGAGAAGGACAGGATCGGGAAGAGATAGCGCAGGCCCGAGCAGGCCTCGGCCACCTGCAGCTTGTAGATGCCAAGGTCGATCACATTGCCTTCCAGATAGACCGGCACCCCCATCGCCTCGACGATCCAGACCCCGATGTGCGAGGACACCAGTTGCAGGAAGATCGTCAGCTTCCAGAATACGAACTGCGGCAGGGGCAGCATGAAGATCAGATGCAGCACCGGCGCCCAATGGGTGCGCCCCTGCGCCCAGCCGAACCCGACCAGCACCACCCCCATGACCCACAGGATGAAGCCATAGGTCACGATGTCGGGGATGCGCACCAGATTGCCGAAGATGCCGACCACAAGGGCGGCCAGGATGACCACGATCCCCTGCCAGCGGCTGGCGGCCGTCTCGGGCGGCAGGGGCGGGCTGTGACGCAACTCGCGCAGGAAGAGATAAAGCGAGATGATCGGGATCAGCGGCCCATGGCTGTATTCCGGCGTGGTCCAGGCCTGCCCCAGAGAGACAAAGCCGATCCAGAACACCGGCACGGCGGCAACGAGCAGCAGCACGAACCAGCCAAGGCCCAAAGGATTGAGCGTGACAGAACGAAGGGAAGCAGAAGAAAGGGTCATGGAAAATCCTGCACGGTGATCAATCACGTCAAACCCGCACCGGCCCCGGAACAAGACGAAGCCTGCACCTTGAATGATAGGGGCAAACGCGCGTGGTGATAAGAATAAAGCGGCCTTTTCATGTCCGGAAAACGGTATGTTTCTGATTATCGCGCAGTCGCGGTCAAATATTCTTGATCGCCTGTGCCGCTCTATGAGACCATGCCCGCACAAGTTCGTTGAAACCACATTTTTTCAGGAGAATACCATGAGCAAGCTTCGGAATATTCTGGCGGCACTTGTTCTGTCCGCCGCGCCGGTGGCGGCAAATGCCGCGCCGGTCAATGTGGATACCTGGTACACGTTCGGCTTTGGCGGGGTCAATTCGGCCTTGCAAGGGGGTGCCGGGTTCATTCAGGGCGACAACCCGACCTCGGCCGTGGCCCCGGATGGTCCCTGGACCTTTACGCTGACCAGCGCGGCAACGCTTTTCGTGATGGATCTCTTCCTGTCCGTCGATCAGTTCGAGCTGTTCAACTTCGGCAGCTCCCTTGGCCTGACCTCGTCTCCGACAGCCAGCGGTGGCGGCTGTGACAGCAACATCACCTGCGCCATCGGGAATCTTGACTATTCCCGCGGCAGCTTTGCGCTGGCAGCCGGGGATTACTCGATCACGGGCATCCAGCGTCAGGGCGTTGCGGGGGCCGGTGTCTTCATCGTCGAAACCGCTGCGGTTCCTGTTCCGGCGGCGGGGGTGCTTCTGGTCGGGGCCCTTGGCATGCTGGGGGCGGTGCGCCGGCGGAAATCGCGCAAGGCCTGAGGCCCTGCCAGGCGTCGTTCCTGTTCAGGCGCGGCCCGGAAAGGCCGCGCCTTTTCCCGTCTTGTGGCACCCGGTTCAGAATCTTGTGTCGAAGCTGCGGCGCAGGCTCAGGAACAGGGTGTTGCCTTTGGCGCGGCCCAGGCCGTCCTCGTCGCGCAGGTCATGGCGCAGGCCGGTGTCCAGCGTCCAGTCCGGCGTCAGCTGGTGGCTGAGCGTGACGCCGAGGCTGCCATTGTCGACGCCAAGCCCGGTCGCGGTGTCCTGCGAGGAGACATAGCTGAAGGTGGTGCCAAGCGTTGTGGCCGCGCCAAGCGCATGGCTGTAGCCGATCCGCAGCGCCGTGACCTGCCGTTCGGTGTCATCGTTGCCGGGCTCAAGCGCGCGGCGGAAACCCAGCGACAGGCTGCCATCCGGTCCGTCGTGCCGATAATCCAGCGCCCCGGTCAGGCCGGTCTTGCCGGTGACCCCGCGTGTCGCCCCAAGACTGGCCGACAGCGCCCCGAGCGGCAGATCAAAGCTGCGCCCAAAGCTGAGCGTGGTGCGGGGGCCGTCCTCGGTCCGGGTGCGGTTCAGGCGCGCGCTGAGGGCGCCATCGGGGCGGCTGTGGACAAGGCCCAGCTCCAGCGAGGTTGTCCGGCGCTGCGGGCTGAGCGGGGCGTCATCGTCAAAGCGGCTGGTGCTGGCCTCGAGGGTGGCCTCGGTCACCTCGGAAAAAGACAGGCGCATCCGGGCCGACAGGCTGTCGCGGCGGCTGTCGAAGAGGCCGGGGCCGGCCTTGCTGTAGCGCAGCGCGCTGGTCGAGGCCGTCAGCCCCAGACCGACCGCGCGGTCAGTGCCCCAGTCGATCCCCGCCGACAGATCCTGCGACCGCCGCAGCCCGGTTCCGGTCAGATCCTCCAGATCCGCGGGCAGTTCGATCTCGCCCTCCTCATTCACGAAATCGTCCAGCGGGCGCAGAAAGGCGATGTCCGCCTCGCTGATGCGGCCGGTCAGCACGACGGCCGCCGAGGCCGTTTCCTGCCGATAGGACAGGGCGGCGCGCGGATCGGTCAGGCCGGTCTGCGCCGCGCCCGTATTCGGGCCGCTGGCGGCGCGCAGGGCGGCCGAGGCGTCGAAGGACAGGCGCTGGCTGGGGGTTTCGGTCAGAAAGCCGAAGGACAGTCGGGTGCTCGCTTGGGTCGTGCGCGGCTCTGCCGGCACTTCAAGCCCGAGGTTCGAGGCGGTTTCCACCCGCGCCTCGATCCCGAAGGTCAAAAGCATGCCGCCCGTATCCTGCGCCTGTGCAGGCAGGGCAAAGAGCACAAGGGCAGGCCAGAGGCGCATGTTCCGGCGTTACTCGAAGGGCTTGCGCTGCGGCACCACGAACACGTCGCCGTCGCGCACCGTCGTGCTGCCGCCGGTTCCGGTTCCGGCCTCGATGGCGCGGTAGTTCAGAAGATAGACCTTCTCGACCCCGTTTTCGCTGCGGCGCAGCTGGATGCGCTTGGTGGCGGCGAATTTGGAAAAGCCCCCCATCTCGGCAAAGAGCTGCAACACCGAGGTGCCGGGTTTCACCGCCAGCTTGCCCGGTCTGGCGACCTCGCCCATCACATAGACATCGATCGTGGCGGCCGTCGCGGCACCGCCGCTGCCCGCAGGCGCGCGCTCGGCCAGCCGTTCCAGCGAGATATAGACGTTGGGGGGTGCGGCAAAGCTTCCGGCCATGCGCTTGGCCATGTCGGCCTGCACCTGATCCACCGTCAGCCCACCGGCCTGCACCGTGCCCGCCAGCGGCATCGAAAGCCGCCCGTCGGGGGCCACCAGCACGCTGCGGTTCAGACCGGCATCCTCAAGCACCTCGATGCGCAGGATGTCTCCGGGCCGGATCCGGTAGCCCTCTTCGGCGAGGCTGGCCGTGGCCGTGAACAGCGAAACAAGCAGGGCCGCGAAAAGCGACAGCATGAAAGCGGGGCGCATCAACATCATTTTGCTCTCCTCCGGGCTGCCATCTCGGTTCCCGGCGCGATATTTTCCCAAGCTAACGGGATTTTCTGCGGGACGGAACGACAAAGGCCCCGTCCCGCTGCCTGACGCGCCCGCCGTGCCGTGTCTGCAACAGGACAGGCACGGGAGATCAGGGC
>JALQYS010000060.1 GCA_023254015.1 Paracoccaceae bacterium | reverse complement strand
CCGGATCGCCCGCTGGCACGGGCGCCCTGGGGTCGATTGGGGATGGGGGCAGAATAGTACGCTAAGGGTTTGATCATGGTTTTTGCCACCTGTACTCGCCAGTGAGGAGGATGTGAGCCCATCCGAGGGGCGAGATATGTGCGAGCAGGTCTTGCGGACAGTCGAGCCCTTCACGTTTTCGACGGGTGACGGCCTGGCCGAGGTGCTTGGTGTTCCAAAAGATGATGATGGCGGCGAGCAGATTGAGGCCTGCCATGCGGAAGTGCTGCCCTTCGGCGGACCGGTCGCGGATTTCCCCTTGGCGGCCGATGCGTAGGGCGTTTTTCAGAGCGTGATGAGCCTCGCCTTTGTTCAGCCCGATCTGTGCGCGGCGCTGCATGTCGGCATCGAGCAGCCAGTCGATGATAAAGAGCGTGCGCTCGACACGTCCGATTTCGCGCAAGGCCAAGGCCAGCTCGTGCTGTCGGGGATAGGCAGCGAACTTCCGCAACAATTGGCTCGGGGGCATGACGCCCGCGACCATGGTGGCAGCGCTGCGCAGGATGTCGGGCCAGTTTGCCGTGACGAGGGGTTCCTTGATCTTGCCGCCGATCAGCCCCTTCAGCTCTTTGGGGCAGGCTGCCGGGTCGAAGAGATAGAGGCGCTTCAATGGCAGGTCCCTGATGCGGGGGATGAACTGGAAGCCCAAGAGGGCTGTTACCGCGAAGACATGGTCGGTGAAGCCGCCCGTGTCGGCATACTGCTCGCGGATATTCTGGCCCGCGCCCGTCATCAGCAAGCCATCCAGAATGTAGGGAGCTTCGTTCACCGTGGCCGGGATGGTCTGGGTGGCGAAGGGGCCGAACTGGTCGGACACATGGGTGTAGGCCTTCAGCCCGGGCTCTTGGCCGTATTTGGCGTTGATGAGGTTCATCGCCTCGCCTTGTCGTGTCGTCGGGAAGAATTGCCCATCACTCGATGCCGTTTGTCCGGCACCCCAGAACCGTGCCATCGGCAGCGCGGACTGTGCCTCGATCATCTTTGCCAGGGCGCGCGACATCCCCTCGCCTTCGACATGCCATCGCGACAGGCGGGAGAGCTGGAAGTAGTCATGGGTGTTGGTAGCCCCTGCCATCTTGCTGAGGCCGAGGTTCAGTCCCTCGGCAAGCAGCACGTTCAAGAGGCCGATCCTGTCCTTGCAAGGCACACCCGTATGCAGATGCGTGAAGGCTTCGGTGAACCCGACCTCGTCATCCACTTCCAGCAAGAGATCCGTGACCCTGATTTCCGGCAGGCGCTTGTAGAGGTCGAGGACCATGGCTTCGGCTTCTTCGGGAACAGCGGCGGTCAGGCGGTCGATCTTCAGCACACCATCTTCGATCGACCCGCCCGGAATGGCCCCGGCCTTTGCAGCCCGCGCCAAGCGACGCAGGGCGTCGGACATTCGTGCCTTGCGGTCGGCGAGCCAGATATCGGGCTCAAACGGCATGGCTAGCTTCGGCGTGGCGCGGGCAACCTCTGCCGGAACAAGCGCCTCCTTCAGGTCGCCAAACCGCCGTGAATGGGCGAGCCACACATCGCCCGAGCGGAAGGATTCCCGCAGATGGAACAGAACCGCGACTTCCCACAGACGGCCTGCATCGCCGCCATCCGCGTTCAGGTGCCGCAACCACTTCGACCCCCGGCGCAGAAACGTCAGCGGCAGGATCTCCGTCGTCTCCGTGCCCGCGATGATTGTGCTCGCCGCCAGCAGCGGTTCCGCCACGGGCGCGGCGCGAATGTCGAGCGTCCGCAGCATGCGCGGTGCGTAGCGGCGGAAGCGATGATACCCATGTCCGACATGCGCCAGAGGGTCGGCGGCCAGGGTGTCTGTCAACTGGGCCGCTGTCGCGACCAGCCCCTTGAGGGATAACCAGCCACCGGCATTGTCGACAGCCTCCTCGAGCGATGCGCGATCTTCATGGGCTTCCAGCAGCGCCGAACCGAGGGTGGCGAAGGACTGCAAGGTGTCCTTTAGCGCTGCCTTGGCATCTTCCGCACGAGCGTCACGTCGGGACTTCGCCTCGCGCCAGGTCTTGCCGACGATCCGGTCATGGGTCTCCACAATGGCGTCGGCAAGGGCGCTGCGCCATTCCAGTACGCAGACGGCAAGGATGGCGAGACGGCGATCACCGGAAATGTCTCGCAAATCGCCCGCGAAGTATCGCTCTCCCTGCCTGCGAAGTCGGGCAATCCGGTGCGGCGGCACCCCAGCCAGAACCGTCTCGGTCAGCCCAAGGCGTTGCAGGAATTCCAGCCGATCCAGAAGACGGTTCATGTCGGCCGAGTTCTGCCCGGCCTCGAATTGACGCAGCCAGACAAACCGCGTGACCGATCCGCCAGCGTCTTCCGTCAGCAAGGCATCGAGGCGGGTCCTCATGGCATCGTCCAGCCGCTCCGCGATCCGGGACTCGATCCGCCGCTCCGCAGCCACAAGCGCGTCCGCGCATAGGCGCTCGATGATCGTGACGCCAGGCAGTATGGTTCGGGTCGCCCGGCACTGCTCGACAAAGCGCCGTGCCAGATCGTCATTGGAACGGGCACCCTCGGCCGCATCCTGCAGCCAGCCCTTCAGGTCGCGCGCCCCTCTCCCAGAAAACATCCTGTAGCCATACTGCTCTCTGAGCGTCGCCAGATGTTCATGGCGGGTCTCTTCACGGGTCGCGTAACCGGCCAGATCATCAGGCTTCAGGCCAACCTGCGCGGCCAGAAAGCGCGTAACTGCCAAGGGAATGACTTCACCGGGTGTCAGCAGACGACCGGGATATCGCAAGGCGCACAGTTGCAGAGCAAAGCCGAAACGGTTGTGTGGACGGCGTCGGGCGCGGATGATTTCCAGGTCATCGTCCGACAGCGTGTAATGATGCAGCATCTCGGCCTCAACGGTCGGCAGATCGAACAATGCTGCGCGCTGCCGGTCGGTCAGAACTGTGCGATGTGCCATATATCTTTTTCTTTCCGCGAATAGTTTGTGATATTCTGTTTAAGATATGGGATAAGGAACAGGGTTGATGCCGAAAAGCACCGGCCGCACGAAAGCACCTCAAACGAACGTTTGTGAAACATGTTGATCGGCTACGCACGCATCTCCAAGGCTGACGGGTCGCAGTCTCTGGATCTCCAGCGCGACGCCCTGATCGCCGCAGGAGTGCCCGCGGAACGCATTTACGAAGATCAGGCATCCGGCGCACGCGATGATCGCCCAGGACTGGAGGCCTGCCTGCGGTCATTGCGGGAAGGGGATGTTCTCGTGGTCTGGAAGCTGGACAGGCTCGGGCGCACGCTGACCCACTTGGTCAACACCGTGCGCGACCTGTCGGATCGCGGCATCGGCTTGCGCGTGCTGACTGGTCAAGGCGCTGAAATCGACACCACCACCTCGGCCGGTCGCATGATCTTCGGCATCTTCGCGACCCTGGCGGAGTTCGAGCGCGACCTGATCCGGGAACGCACCATGGCAGGTCTCGCAGCCGCCCGGGCGCGCGGTCGAAAAGGCGGGCGAAAGTTCGCACTGACCAAGGCTCAGGTCCGCCTGGCCCAAGCGGCCATGTCAAACAGGGACACCTCAGTCGCCGCCCTCGCGGCCGAGCTGGGCGTCAAACCGGTGACCCTCTATCGCTACGTCGATGCCAACGGAAACCTCAGGGACCACGGAAGGCGCGTTTTATCGGCTTAGCGTAGGATTTAGCACCGTCCGGCAGCAGACCCCAGGAATTTGAATCGGATGCCCTGATCGATTCACAATCCTGATGGATCG
>JALQYS010000010.1 GCA_023254015.1 Paracoccaceae bacterium | reverse complement strand
CTCCAATATCGCTCATGGCTGCCTCTTTCATCTGTTCATAAATATCCCGGGGGTCCGGGGGCTGGCCCCCGGTCCCGGTCGTGTCACGCGCGCACGCGCTCGGATTTCGGGTCATGCATCGGGGTCAGGCTGGCCACGGCCTCATGCCGCACGCCCGCCACTTCGATCTCATAGCGGCTCGACAGGATGTCCGCGTCGGTTTGTCCCGCGCAGGGCACATAGCCCATGCCGATCGCCCCGCCGAGAAAATGGCCATAGTTGCCGCTGGTCACCGGGCCGACGATCTTGCCATCGCGCACCAGCGCCTCGTTGTGGAACAGCAAAGGCTCGGGGTCTTTCAGGCGGAACTGCACCATCTTGCGCGCCAGCCCTGCCTCTTCCTTGCGCAACACCGCCTCGCGGCCAATGAAGTCAGCCTTCTTGCGCGACACGGTAAAGCCAAGGCCCGCCTCCAGCACATGATCCTCGTCCGTGATGTCATGGCCCCAGTGGCGATAGGCTTTCTCGATCCGGCAGCTGTCCAGCGTGTGCAGACCGCACAGCTTCAGCCCCACATCCGCGCCCGCCGCTTCCAGCGCCTCAAACACATGGGCGGTCTGGTCAGAGCTGACGTAAAGTTCCCAGCCAAGCTCGCCCACATAGGTCACCCGATGCGCCCGGGCCAGCCCCATGCCAATCTCGATTTCCTTTGCCGTGCCAAAGGGATGCGCCGTATTTGAAAAATCGGCCGGCGACACCCGTTGCATCAGGTCGCGCGCCTTTGGCCCCATGACGCACAGAACCGATTCCGCCGCCGTCATATCGGTGATGACGGCAAAATCCTCGCCCAACTGGCTGCGCATCCAGGCCAGATTGCGCTGCAAGGTCGCCCCCGGCACCACGGCCAGGAACGCCGTCTCGGACAGTCGCGTCACCGTCAGGTCGGCCTCGATCCCGCCGCGCGGGTTCAGGAACATGGTGTAGACGATCTTGCCCACCCCCACATCCACCTGCGCCGAGGAAATCCGGTTCAGGAACTTGCAGGCGTCGCGCCCCTCGATGCGGATTTTTCCAAACGAGGTCATGTCGAAAAAACCGACCCCGTTCCGCACGGCCAGATGCTCGGCCCTTTGGTTGTCAAACCAGTTCTGCCGCTTCCAGCTGTATTCATATTCCGCCTTCTGGCCCGGATTTGCGAACCAGTTCGCCCGCTCCCATCCCGCAACCTCGCCAAAGACCGCGCCGCGGGCCTTCAGGTGGTCATGCAGCGGCGTGCGGCGCACCCCGCGCGAGGTGACAACCTGCCGATAGGGGAAGTGGTCGGCATACAAGAGCCCCAGCGTCTCGCTCACGCGCTCTTTCAGATAGGCCTTGTTGCGCTGGAAGGGCTGAGCGCGGCGGATGTCCACCTCCCACAGGTCAAACGGCGCCTCGCCTTCGACAATCCAATGCGCCAGCGCCATGCCCGCGCCACCCGACCCCGCGATGCCGACCGAGTTATAGCCTGCCGCCACCCAATAGCCCTTCACTTCAGGGGCCTCGCCCAGATAATAGCGGTCGTCGGGGGTAAAGCTTTCGGGCCCGTTGAAAAAGGTGTGGATGCCAGAGGTCTGGAACAGCGGCATGCGGTTCATCGCGTTTTCCAGAATGGGCATGAAGTGGTCCCAATCCTCGGGCAGCGTGTCGAATTCGAAATCCTCGCGGATGCCGCCCATGCCCCAGGGTTTGGCCTTGGGCTCGAAGGCGCCGATCATCATCTTGCCCGCGTCGGATTTGTAATAGGCGCATTCATCCGGCACCCGCAGCACCGGCAGGTGGCCCAGCCCCTCGACGGGTTCGGTGATGAGGTAGAAATGCTCGCAGGCGTGCAAGGGCAGCGTCACGCCCGCCTCTTCGGCCAGATCGCGGCCCCACATGCCGCCGCAGTTCACCACCACATCGGTGGCGATATGGCCCGGCTCGCCATCACGGTCGACATAGTTGACCCCCGTCACGCGCCCATTGGCCCGCGTCACGCCCGTGACCTTGGTGTATTCGAAAATCTGCGCGCCCCGCATCCGCGCGCCCTTGGCCAGCGCCATGGCGATATTGGCCGGGTCGCACTGCCCGTCCAAGGGCAGATGCACCGCGCCCACCACATCGCCCACATTCAGATGCGGATACATCGCCTTGGCTTCCGAAGGCGAGATTTCCTGCACATCGACGTCGAAAATCCGCGCCACGGTGGCCTGCCGCAGCAGCTCTTCATGCCGGGCCTCGGTCAGCGCGACCGAGATCGACCCCACCTGCCGCATGCCGGTTTCCACCCCGGTTTCGGCCGCCAGCTTGACATAAAGGTCCGCCGAATACTTCGCCAGCCGCGTCATGTTCGCGCTGCCCCGCAGCTGGCCAATCAGCCCCGCCGCATGCCAGGTCGTGCCGCTTGTCAGCTGTTTGCGCTCCAGAAGCACGATGTCGGTCCAGCCCATCTTGGCCAGATGGTAGGCGACAGAAGCGCCCGAGACGCCACCGCCGATGATGACGGCGCGGGCCTTGGACGGAAGGGGGGCTGCACACATGGTCAGATGCCTTTCAGGTTGGGGATGCGCCGGTTCTGCGCCGCCCAAAATGAAATTTCAATTAATTTTTTCATTTTTGGTGGATTTCTGTGAAATTCCTTCACCCCACCCCTTGCCAGAGGCCCGGCTTTGGCCAAACCTGCGCGCCAAAGGAGATGCACATGACCGACCCTCTCGGCCCCGACATCCGTGCGCTGCGGAAATCGCGCGGGATGACGCTGCAAGAGCTTGCGACGGCGCTTGACCGCTCGGTCGGCTGGCTGAGCCAGGTGGAACGCGGCCAGACCACGCCCGCCATTCCAGACCTTGCCCGGATTGCGGAACATTTCGGGCTGACGATCAGCTTCTTCTTCCGCTCGGCCGCCCGCGATGCCTCGGAGCGAGGGTTGATCCAGCGCGCCGCCGACCGGGTGGCCTTGGGCGATCTGGCAAAGGGCCTGTCCGAAGAACTCCTCTCGCCCAGCCTGACCGGCGGGTTCGAGATGATCCAATCCACCTTCGCCCCCCGCGCCAAGGGTCGTGGCCAGCAAACTGCCGACCGCGAGGATGGCGGCGTGGTGATCTCGGGCACACTGGTGCTGTCCCTGGGCGAGGTGACCACCACCCTGCAGGCGGGCGACAGCTTTCAGTTCAAGGGCCGCGCCTATGCATGGGAGAACCCCGGCGACACGCCCGCCGTGGTGATCTGGGTGATCTCGCCGCCGATCTATTAGGGTCATGGCGCGGCCTCGGGCGGGATCAGCACCAGCTTGCCGGCATAGCGCCCGGCCTCCAGATCGCCTTGCGCGCGGGCAATGTCGCGCAAGGGGTAGGTGTTCGACACCACGGGCCGGATGCGGCCAGTGTTGATGATCGTCACCAGCCCCGCAAAGACCTCGCGCGGCTGATGGGTGGCGCCATAGATCGTCAGATCGTTCAGATAGACGCGGCGCAGATCGCCCTTGACCATCGGCCCGGCCACCGCGCCGCTCGTGGCATAGCGTCCGCCGGGGCGTAAGCTGTCCAGCCGGTCTTGCCAGCCCTCGCCGCCCACCACGTCAATCACCACGTCAAAGGATTGGCGCGGCGGGGTCGTATCGCGCGACAGGATGCTGGCGCCAAAGCCGCGCAGGGCGGCGGATTTCGACAGGCTGCATTGCCCCGTCACCTCGGCCCCGCGCAACAGCGCCAGTTGCACCGCCGCCAGCCCCACCCCGCCCGAGGCCCCGGTGACCAGCACCCGCTCGCCCACCGCCACCTGTGCGCGGGTCAGAAGGTTATGCGCCGTGCCATAGGCGCAGGGCATGGCACCAATCTCGATATCGGTCAGGGGCGAGGCCGTGACATCATGCAGATGTTTCGCCTTCACCAGACAATATTGCGCGAAGGCCCCGTCAAACTCGGACCCGATCGAGACGAAGTTGATCGGATTGCCCTTGGTCGGCTCGTGCTGATTGGTCGGGCAGATCACCCGCGCGCCAAGGGGGAAGCCCGCCACCCCTTCGCCCAGCGCCACCACCCGGCCGCACAGGTCAGACCCCTGGATACGCGGAAAGGCCATCTCGCCCGCCCAACCGGCCGCCCGCCCCTCGCCCCCATACCAGCCCTTGCGGGTGTTGAGATCGGTCATGTTGACGCCAGCGGCCAGCACACGCACCAGCACCTCACCCGGGCCCGGTCGCGGCACGGGGATATCCTCGCGCCAGACGAGCTTTTCCGGCCCGCCGTGGCCTGTCAGTTGCACGCCGCACATGGTGGCCGGAACCTCGCTCATGCCCGGATGCGTTCGTTCTTGGCATCCCAAAGGGGCGCGTCCTGCTGCACCACCGCCGGGTAAAGCGTGCCGAAGATTTCGACCTGAACCCTAGTGCCGGGCACGTTCACCTCGGCCTTCAGCATGCCAAGCCCGATGCAGGCGCCAACCCGGTGGCCGTAATAGCCGCTGGTCAGTTCGCCCACGACTTTGCCGTCGTGCCAGATGGTCGACATATAGGGCGGGTCTTGCTCGCCCGCCTCGATCACCAGCGTCGCAAAACGCTTGGTCAGCCCGCGCTGTTTTTCCGCCTCAAGCGCGGCCTTGCCGCGGAAACTGGGCTTGGACCAGTCGACAAACCGCTCCAGCCCGCCTTGCAGGATGGTGTAATCGGTCGAGAGGTCCCCTTTCCAGGCGCGGTAGCCCTTTTCGACGCGAAGCGCGTTCAGCGCGAACATGCCAAAGGGGCGCAGGCCATGACCCTTGCCGGCGCGCATGACGGCGTTCCAGACCGCCTCGGTATCAGCGACCTTCGAATGGATTTCCCAACCCAGTTCGCCCGCGAAGGACACCCGGCACAGCCAGACCTCGGCCCCGGCGATGCGGGCGGTCTGATGGGTCAGCCAGCCCTTGGAGAGATCGGCATCGCAAACCTCGGCCAGGATGGCGCGGGATTTCGGGCCGGTCAGGATTTGCGTTGACCATTCGGCGGTGTGGTCGGTCAGGCTCAGCCCCGGCGCAAGGTGGCGCTTCAGCCATTCCCAGTCATGCGACTGCGCCGTAGCGGCGGTGATGAGGGTGAACTCATTTTCGCCCAGGCGCGCCACCGACATTTCCGTCACGATCCGGCCCTTGTCATCGGCGAAATAGGCCAGACCCAGACGGCCCACATTCGGCACCTTGCCGGTGATCTGCTGGCCCAGCCAGTCCGCCGCCCCTGCCCCTTTCAGGACAAGGCGCGAGAAACCGGGCAGATCCAGAATACCGGCCGCATCGCGCACCGCCTGACATTCCTCGCGCACCGCGCCAAACCACGGGCCTTCGCGGTCCCATGTGCGCTGCGCCTGTTCTGAGGTGTCATCGCCGGGCCGGGCATACCATGCGGCGCGCTCCCAACCGTTATAGGGGGCATAGACCGCACCCAGCGCCTTGGTGTGCTGATGCACGGCCGACAGTTTCTTGTCGCGCCCCTCCGGCCAGGAATGGTGCGGGAAGTGGATGGCATATTCGTGGCCGTAAACCTCCATCCCCTTTTTCACGCAATAATCCGGGTCTTCAAAGCCGGTGAACCGGCGCGGGTCGCAGGACCACATGTCCCATTCGGTCGCGCCTTCGGTCACCCATTCCGCCAGCACCTTGCCCGCGCCCCCGGCCTGGCAAATGCCAAAGGTAAAGACGCAAGCCTCGAACGCATTCGGAACGCCGGGCATCGGGCCGATCAGCGGGTTGCCATCGGGGGTATAGGGGATCGGGCCATTGATGACCTTGGAAAGCCCCGCCTTGGCCAGAAGCGGCACCCGCTCCATCGCGTCATTGATGTGCCATTCCAGGCGTTCCAGATCATCGGGGAACAGTTGAAAGCTGAAATCCTCGGGGAAGGGATCGTCTTTGGTGACCCAATGCGCCTTGCAGTTGCCCTCATAGGGGCCAAGGTTGAAGCCGTTCTTTTCCTGCCGCAGGTAGTAGGAGCTGTCCACATCGCGCAAAAGCGGCAGCTTGTGGCCCACGTCCTTGGACCACGTTTCCAGCTCGGGGATGGTGTCGAACAGCATATACTGATGGCTCATCACCATCATCGGCACGTCGCGGCCAAACCACTTGCCGACTTCGCGGGCGTAATAGCCGGCGGCGTTCACCACGATTTCGCAGCGGATGTCGCCCTTGTGGGTTTCGACCACCCATTCGTCACCTTCACGGCGCACACCCGTGGCGGGGCAAAAGCGTTCGATCCGCGCACCCATCTGACGCGCGCCCTTGGCCAGCGCCTGCGTCAACTGTGCGGGGTCGATGTCGCCGTCGTAGGGGTCGTAAAGCGCGCCCACCAGATCGTGGGTTTCAAGGAAGGGATAAACCGATTTGATCTCGTCCGGCGTCAGGATTTTCAGGTCCATCCCCTGATAGCGCCCCATGCCGACAACGCGCTGGAATTCCTGAAGGCGTTCCTTGGTATGGGCCAGACGCACCGATCCGGTGACGTGATAGTTCATCGGGTAGTCGACCGCCTCGCCCAGACCGCGATAAAGCTGCGCCGAATAGCGCTGCATGTTCATGATCGACCAGCTTGACGAAAACGTCGGCACATTGCCCGCCGCATGCCATGTGCTGCCTGCGGTCAACTCGTTCTTTTCCAGCAACACCACATCGGTCCATCCGGCCTTGCACAAATGGTACAGGCTTGACGCGCCAACGGCACCGCCTCCAATAATGACGACGCGGGCAGAGGTGGGGAAATCGGACATGGTTCGCTCCGTTTATTTGCGCGCAGTATCGGGCGGCTTCATCCGTCTTTCAATCGGCCAAGACCTGCGGTATTGATCAGGAAAAGCGATCAGAGCAGGCAGCCCCATGCAAATCGAACTTCTGGATACCTTCCTTGATCTGGTGGAAACGCGCAGCTTTCACCGCACCGCCGAACGGCTGAACATCACGCAATCTTCGGTCTCGGCCCGCGTGCAGACGCTGGAGGCGGCGGTCGGCTCGCGCCTGTTCACGCGGTCGCGCGCTGGCACCGATCTGACCACCGAAGGCAAGCGGTTTGAAAGCCACGCCCGCACCCTGCGCCATGAATGGAACGAGGCCAAGCGGCGGATTCAGGTGCCGCATCAGGGCGCGCATCTGGTCCGCATCGGCATCCAGAACGATCTGGCCGCCCAGCATATCGGGGAATGGGTCTCGGCCTTCCGCCGCGCCTTTCCCGACACCGCCTTTTATATCGAGCCGGACTATTCCAACCAGATGTGCGCCGATGTGCTGACAGGCGTTCTGGATTTCGCGGTGATGTTCGCCCCGAAACCCCACCCCGACCTGCATTTCGAAAGCGTGGGCGACGTGGCCTATCACATGGTCAGCGCCGATACCAACCTGCTGGCCGAGGTCCGGCCCGAGACCTTCATCTTCTCGCATTTCTCGCCTGCATTCGAGGCGATGCACCGTCAGGTCACCCCCGATCTGGTTGGCTCGCCGATCTCGGTCGGGCAAAGCGCCTCGGTGGTGTCCTTGTTGCAGGCGATGGGCGGGGCGGGCTATGTGCTTGAAACTGCGGCCAAAGACCTTGTGGAGTCGGGCCGCTTCCGCTTTGTCGTCGATGCGCTG
>JALQYS010000008.1 GCA_023254015.1 Paracoccaceae bacterium | reverse complement strand
CAAGAAACATACCTGGAGAGTACCGCAACGCGCGGGGCAGCATCGACTTCCAGATATTGAAAATACAGGACTGCTTCCCCATCCAGACCTTTGAACCCCAGTTTGCCCCGCACTTTGCGGCAGTCTCTATGTATATATAGGTGTCGCGTTGCCTTTAAATCCGGCACACTGCGCGTTGAGCGACGTTTGTTGCCCTTAAACGTGGCATTTAGTCGCCGCTCGTCGGGGTCTTTCCCTGTTTCGCAGTGCGATCCGGTCAACTGCGGCAAGAAGGCGGGACTCTTTTTCGAACGCACGAAGCAAGGCAACTCTTGCGTACCCATCGAGGCCAGTGCTGAACATTGCCGCTTTGGCCAGTGGACGTGACTGAGCCGCGGCGATGGCGGCAAGGCAAAAGAGTCTCACGTCGGGTCTGGGACTTTGAAGGGCAAAGGCCGTATCGGCGCGAACGGACTTGAGCGCCTTGGCATAGGTGGCCGCCCGCATGGCGCGTCTAAGTTTGTTGGCGCAGTTGGACGTTACCGCACTTTCGAGCAGCCCTGCCCCGCTTCGAGCACGACGAACCAGCTGTTCGGATATTCGGCTGCGATCAGGCTTGATGAGGATCGAAAGGAGTCGGGTGCCGCAGATCTGGCAGTCGAATGCCCATAATTTCCGCCACTGTTTGAGCGCAATGCCACGCCGAGAGCAGTCGGGACATGACTGGAACGCAACCTGCGCCGTCATCAGGGCTTCGGTCTGGGTCATTGTCCCAAAGGTAAGGGATTGCACAGTTTCAGCGGCAACACGGGCCGCAATCGATATCTTTTCTGCTGTGGTCGCGGCCACCTCAACCTCAAAATCCAGCATGGCGACCTGTCGAGTATCGACTCCAATATGCGCCAGGAGCTCGTCGACCTCGCAGTGGTTGGCGACCGCCAGTCGCGTCAGCCATCCAGAAAGCAGTTCATCTGCGAGAGGCGTGACAGTTTTCGGCAACGGGCGCTGTTTCAAGCTCCGGCCTTCTCGAGCCGTCGCTGGGTTTTCGCATGGCGCGACCAAACGGGCGTCCATTTTGCGACTGCATCGTCGGTGATGCATTCTTGGCCCGTGACGATTGCGTCGATGGATAGGTCCTTGACCAAGGAAAATATCCGCGAGGTCACCCCGCCGGTCAGCGCCAATACCTGCTTGAGCGATTTAACCTTCAGATTGGACTTCTTCGCAAGCGGCATGGCCGCGATCAGGGTCTGGATCATGTCCGAGAACTCGGCATCGTCGCGCCAGTTTGGTAGGTGGTGTTCGTCCAGGCGTCGCGCGAGTTGGACATCGCCGCGAATAGCATCGACCGCTTCGCTGACGCCGAAGCAAACCAGCGACGCCTCCAATTCGTTGCTGAGATACCTCAGAACATTGAGGAACCGGCGTTGTTCGCGATGGGTTCCCGCGAGGAGGTTGTGAACTTCGTCGATCATGATCATCCGAAGCCCGAGGTCGCGAAGAAGGCCAACAACGCGGACCTCAAGCGAGGCGACACTTTGCGCCCGCAAGCTTAGCGCCGATGACGGAGCGCCGACGGCAGCGAGGATGTGCATATAGAACCGCCGCTCGTCTGGGGCTGGTGGTGCCTGCAAAAGAAGCAGCGGAGTGCGCGTGATACCTGATTCCGGATCGTATTCCGGCGCGTACCTGCGCGACAGGTTGCGGGCGATCATCGTCTTGCCGATGCCAGATGCCCCATGCACGAGAAGGCCCGGCATTCGAGTCTGCCGTGGCATCTCGATGAGGCCTTGCAGCCGGTCCAGCACTTGTTCGGCCCGCGGAAAGCCGATCCAGATGTCCGATTGAATGAGAGCGATACGACCGTCTTCTATTATTTCTGCCCTCAATTCACCAACGCTCCACTTTAAACATGGGGCGCGATTTATCACCCGTGTCGACCGGTCGCAGCCCCTCCGACGCCCGATCATCGGCGGCCGGACCCTTCATCGAAGAATTCCTTTCACGAAATCGGCGCTCTGCCTTGGTCAGCGCGCGGCTTTCACCCTCGATTTGGCGTTGCTGCCGGATCAATTCGGCGAGGATCAATTCATTCGCCCCCACCTTCCCCATGGCCCGTGCCTTTTGCATGGCCTCGCGGTATTCCCAGAGCGACACCGGCGGGATTTCCAGGTTGCGGTACCGGGCCTCGACACATCTGCCGCCGTCCAGTTCGACCCAGACGGCCGAGAGGTCGCGGGGATCGTAGCGGACGACCACCTTTCCGTCCCGACGACCGACATAGCCCGCGAGGGCGTCGGACCAGTAGCGCAGGTCGAAAAGATGGATGCCGTCACGACGCACCTGCCGCTGCTCACTTGGCAGGAAACTCACCCGAAACGCCTCCATGTCGAAGGGGATGTCGCCGGCCATTTCGCCGGCGAGCGCTTCCCACTTGGCGGCAGGTGTGCAGCCAAGGCTCGAATGGATGCTGTTGTTGTAGCGACAGATTTCCAAGGCAAACCATCGATCGAATTCGCCCAAGGTCATCGCAGCCATGCCTTCGGCATCATAGCCGCCCTTGGCCGCGACCGACGACTGCGTTGTTCCCGGCAGGAGATGCACCGCGCCCATCATGGTCCCGATCAGCCGCTCGACATGCCCACCAAAGTGAGGGCTTCCCGGCGGTCGATAGACCAGATTGATCCCCCATTCGGCACAGGCCGATTGAAAGGCGCGTGACCGAAAATCGCGGCCATTATCGACGTGAATGCTGACCGGCTTGCCCTGCGCGGGCCACGAGACATTACACTCGAGGTCAGCCAGAAACTCTGCTTTGGGGGCGACGGCCCGCGTGAGGCACAAGGCCACCGAAAGGCGAGACGGCGCTTCAAAGCTGACGTGGTATCCCGTCACCATGCGCGTGGCGATGTCGATCGCCAAGGTCACCCAAGGTCGACCGATGGGTTTGCGCTCGAAACTGTCGACAAGGATGATGTCCGCTGGTGTGTGATCGATCTGCACAACGTCCAGCGGTCGTTCTGATCTGTTCCTTCCCGTCACCGGCGCAAACCTTTGGCGCGCTGCTTTTGCGCCCTCGCGCGCTTTCATGACTTCGCGGGTATCCATCGCATCAAGCCGCCGCTGAACGGTACGGCGCGTCGGCGGCTGAAGCCCCCGCTCACGGCAGGCGCTGCGGATTTCTGACACAACTCGCGCCAGGCTGGGGCGTTCTCGCCGAAGGTAGTATCGAGTAAGATGCTCTTCGATGATGCCTTCGACATCACCGGGCACCATGACCGACCCGTTGCGTCGCCCGCGTTTGCGGGGAACGAGAGCGCTTGTCCGGCCACCCTCTGCTGCAAGCCGTCGGATCCAGCGCCAGACTGTGGTCCTGCTGACGCCAAGCTCCCAGACTGCATCACGTATACCGCTTTCCAAGCTCCCGGTGCCATTGAGATACGCCTGTACAAGCGGTCGAAGGACCGATGCCCGGCGCAGCGCCTCAGCACCAGCATCGCCACAGTCTTCGTCATTACCTTCCATCGCTACCAACCGCCCAACCCCGTGAACCTTGTGTCAGATTTAACGGCAAGAATGTCGGATTTAAAGGCAAGATACCATTTTTAATGGCAAAGCCGCCGCATTGATTTTGTTGACTTTCGTATACCGCATTTAAGGGCTACGCGACATTCACACAGTCAAGCTGACGCGACCGTGGGACCCAGCGATCGCTTACGACGCATGGGCAGGTAGGTGATGTCGGCACACCAGACCTGATTGGGCCGTTCCACCCGTAGCCCACCCAGCAGATAAGGGTAGGTCTTGTGCCCCTTTACTGGTCGGCTGGTGTCAGGTTTCTGGTAGATGGGCATCAACCGCATGAGCCGCATCAACCGCCGGATGCGCTTGTAGTTCACGGTATGGCCCTCGTTCTGCAAGTGCCATGTCATCTGCTGCACGCCGTAAAACGGGGTTTCGAGGAACTGCTTGTCGATCTTTACCATGAGGTCGAGGTTCATGGCCGTCTCGCCCATCAGTTCGTAGTAAAACGACGACCGCGAGATCGACAGCAGGCGGCACTGCGCCCCGACCGACAGGCTTGGATGGTTCTTGTCAATCATCCCGCGCCTCACTTGCCGATCCAAGGCTTGAGCTTTCGTGACAAAAAGATCGTTGGCCACAGCCAGCTCCCCGATCTTTGCGTGCAGCACCCGCACCGTGTCCTCATCGACCTCAGGGGCCTTTTTGCCGCCCCGCTCGAAGATCTCTGCCGCGCCCTCCAGCAACGCCTTCTTCCACTGGTGGATCATCGTCGGATGCACGCCATATTCGGCTGCCAGTTCGGACACCGTGCGTTCGCCCTTCACGGCCTCCAGCGCCACGCGGGCCTTGAACCCAGCATCATGGTTCCTGCGCTTCTTCATGTCCTGATCTCCTCGTTCTTGGAGACCAGCAGACGTCAGATCGTAGCTTCCGTCACTGTCCGATTTTCGGGGACCAGCTCAACGCCAACAGCCTATCCCAGACCAGCCGCGCCGCTAACCCGATCCACCAGATGCCGGGACTGAACACCTAGGATCGCTCCATATGCTCAACAATAAGGCTGCACAACGAGCTCTTCGCATCTGAAAACCCGCTGATGGCTGAGGAGTGATTGCATCCGTCCTGCGGATGAAACACAACCGAGTTGCCCTTTGCTGTCCAAGCTGCGCCAAACTCTTGTGACTGTCTCCAGAATTCAGGGCTTTCGTCGGCACCCCAACTGACAAACAGAGGCGGTAGGTTTTCGCGCACCAAGAACATTGGGCTGTTTCTGCGGATTTCGTCCGCGGTGAATTGAATCTTGGGCTGCAACCAGGTCCAGCGGAACGGCTCCAGATCGTAGAGCCCGCTGATCGGGTAGCCGCTCTTGATCGTATCCCAAGGCAGGCCGTAGCTACCGACCCAATCCGTCAGGGCGACCATCGCGGTCAGGTGCCCCCCTGCGGAGTTGCCCGTGACATGTATCCTGTTTGGATCGACCTCGAACTGTTCGGCATTCCGATAGATATGGGCCACCGCAGCGCGGCACTGGCGCGTGATTTCGTCGATCGTGACCACCGGGCAGACTTGGTAGTCGATGATGAAGACGTTCACACCCGCGTCGGTCAGGCCCTTGGCGACCCAGATGTAGTTTTCCTTCTTGAGCCGCGCATCAAACCAATAGCCGCCGTGGATAAAAACCATCACCGGTCCGTTGGGCTTGGCCGGATAGAAATCCATGCGCTCGAGCAAGGTCTGGCCGTAGTGGATATCCGCTCTTCTGCCAGTCAGCTCCGCTTTCGCCGTTTCGGACAATGCCGCACGTTGCGCGATGATTTTGTCAAACGCATTTGGATCTCCGAGCCTCGCCTCGGGGCAATACTCCAGGTCCAACTCCTCTTGACTGCTGAAACCACGATAAAGCGGCATTGTAAGATCCTTTAGCTCTGCCTGACGCTGCGGGCGCGGCACTGGGTACCCTTTGGTTGATCGCTCTCACATTAGGCGGTGTTTTTGACCTTCTCGCGCGTCTGCGTGATTTGCAGAGCGGCATGGGCAGCTTCCTGCCCCTTGGCGACGAAGTGTTGTTTGAAAATGGCCGTATGGTGATCCGTCTCTTGGTAGTTGTGGGGCGTCAAAGACACCGACAATACCGGCACCCCGGTATCCAACCCGGCCTGCATCAGCCCACTCACCACGGCCTGTGCGACGAAATCATGCCGATAGATGCCGCCATCGACCACGAATGCAGCCGCGGCGATCGCGTCGTATTTGCCTGTCTGCGCAAGGTCCTTTGCAAGCAAAGGCATCTCGAACGCACCGGGCACATCAAACACGTCGACCTGCTCCTGCGGTATCTTCTTGAGAAACCCCGCAAGGGCTTGGTCCACGATCTCGGAGTGCCAGTTTGCTTTGATGAAGGCGTAGCGTGGTTTAGACATTTCGGTTCCTGTTGCTTGCGTTGTTCCGGTTCATCCAGCGCCTTAAGAGAAAGCTCAATTCAGATGCTCTTGAGCGATGCGCTGTCGTAGAATTTGCCCGACATATATGCCAACGGCGCGACATCAGACACTTCAAGGTGCCGGACTCTTGCGATGATGACCACATGTGTTTTTGCTCGGAATCGTTCCTTGATCTCCGCCTCGACAGATGCGGAAGCGCCATCAATCAGCGGCGAGCCCGCCGGGCCCGCGTGCCACGTCACGCCCGCGAATTTGTCATCCGATTTGCTCGCGAAGCGATCAACAATATCTCTTTGATCATTGGCGAGAATATTGATGCCCAAGTGACTTGCTTCGAACAAGGAGGGATATGTCGATGAGGTGTTCTGCACGCAGACCACCACCAGCGGTGGATCAAGCGACAAAGACATATACGCGCTGACGGCCAGCCCCCTGGCACGCCCGGACGCATCCTGCACGGTCACAGCCGTCACACCCGAGACAAATTTTCGGTTGAACTCTTTCAGGTCCTCCAAGCTCGGCCCATCTGCGCCGCCGCTGGAAGCGCCTGTAGCATCGGCTTCGAAGGCAGACCCCAATCCGGGCGCCCCCAAATCGGACAGCATCTCGACGCTGGGGTCCCAAGTCACGCGTTCGCGGATGATCAGACCATCGCTCAGCTCCCCCTGCACCGCGCCGCGGGATTTCAGCGAACGGCCATTTGGGGGCACATCACCAAAGGGATGTGTGAACCTGCCCGTCGCCGACCAGAACAGCGCAAAATCGTCTCCATCGACGACGATCTTGTCTACGCTTGTCACAAGGTTCGGCATCGCGGCGCGCATCGCGAGGACCTGCGCCTTGAGTTCTGCGATGCCGGCACTGATCCCCAGACCTTCGTTTTCCAACGCGTAACTGGGATGCATGATTGCGTCCAAGGCATCGACATCGCCCTGGTTCCAGGCCGCATCCCAAGCCGATCGGACAAGCTCTTTGAAATCCGCCATGTTCTTCTCCCTATTTCCAATCCACGCTGAACATCCGCGTTTCTTGGAACTCACGAATGCCTTCGTTCGCCCCTTCGCGGCCAATGCCACTTTGCTTCACACCGCCAAAGGGGGCTGCAGGATCAGATACAATCCCGCGATTGATACCCACCATGCCAGCCTCGATCTTCTCTGCAATACGCAAGGCGTCTTGCATGCGCCCCGAATAGACATAGGCAGCCAAGCCAAATTCGGTGTTGTTGGCCGCGGCGATCATGGCCTCCTCATCGCTCCAACCCACAATCGGGGCGACCGGGCCGAAAATCTCTTCGTTCAGAATTTGCGCATCGTCCGCAACGCCGCTCAACACCGTTGGCGGATAGAACCAGCCATCATTGGGGATCTTGCACTGAGCGGCGATACGCGCGCCCTCCGCGACGGCACCATCGACGAGCCTCGCAATGCGATCCCGTGCCTTGGCGTTGATGACTGGGCCGATTTCGTTCGTTTGGTCGCAAGACGGCCCAACCTTGAGCGCGCTGACCGCTGCACAAAGCTTTTGCGTGAACGAGTCCAGGACATCTTGGTGCACGTAGAACCTGTTGGCGGCCGTACAGGCCTGACCGCCGCCACGATACTTGGCGATCATGGCCCCCTTGACGGCCTCGTCGATATCGGCGTCGGCGGACACGACAAAGGGCGCGTTTCCGCCAAGCTCCATGCTGCAATTGACCACGCGATTGGCGGCCTGAGCGAGCAAGATGCGGCCAACCTGGGTCGATCCGGTAAAGCTTAACTTGCGCACGCGGTCATCGGCCAGCCAAGCAGCGACGACCTCCGGTGCGTTTGTCGTCGGCACCACGTTCACGACACCTGCCGGCACGCCTGCTTCTGTGAGCAGATCGGCCAACGCAAGCGCCGTCAGCGGCGTCTCCTCTGCGGGCTTTAGAACCACGGTGCACCCTGCGGCCAAGGCCGGAGCGATTTTCCTCGTCGCCATTGCCGCAGGAAAATTCCAAGGCGTGATGAGCGCGGCAACACCGACGGGTGCCTTTGTCACCAGTGTTTTTGCGCCACCTGTGGGAGCATCGCCATAGGCGCAGTCGGCACGGACGGCCTCTTCGGAAAACCAACGGAAAAACTCTGCCGCGTAGAGCACCTCTGATCGCGCATCCGCAAAGGACTTGCCATTTTCCGCGACGATCAACCGGGTCAATTTTGCCGCATCTCGCAGCATCAGGTCATAGCAGCGACGCAAGATTTCTGCGCGCGCGCGGCTCGCCATCGCAGCCCATGATGGAAAAGCGGTATAGGCGGCATCCACCGCGTGGAGGGCGTCCTGCACGGACCCATCAGGGACTTTGTCAAGGAGCGCCCCGCTCGCAGGATCAAAGACATCAAATGTGGCGGCCAAAATTTCATCCTTCAGGCGGGTGCAGATCGATTGATCCGCTGTGGCTTCGCCCGGGGGCCGAGCGCGGCGCGCCCACATCCAGTCCCCGGACAAGAATACTCGAAGCGGCAAAAACCGTGAACGCACGATCAGGGACAGCGATCCAGGTCTTTGCCGCTTGTCGCGCTATGAGGTGACGATCCTATTCAAAACGCTTGGAGAGCTGGTTGCCCCCGTGCCCCCAACGGGCCGGGTCGATCCCATGCAAAATGATCGTCGTATCCTTGCCGGCATCCTCGCCCAAAACAGAGGCGACCGCATTGGTCAGGGCGGTGATCATCTTTTCGTTGAACTCTTCGTCTTCAAACCGCTTGTTGAAAAACGCAGCTTCGATATGTGCCATGGATGTTCTCCTTTTGATTAGAACGTGTGGTTTTTGCCGTCGAAGACAGCACTGACGGATTCGTCGATGAAAATGCGGCCGATGGTTTCAGCCAGCAGCGGCGCGCAAGAAAGCACCTTGATCTTCTCGGGGGCGCCCTTCGCTAACGGGATCGTGTCGGTGACGACGACCTGTTCGAATGGCGAGGCGGCCAAGCGTTCAAAGGCTGGCCCGCTGAACACGCCATGGGTCGCCGCCGCCAGAACGCGCGTTGCGCCTGCCTTTTTGAGCGTTTCCCCCGCCGCGCAGAGCGTACCCGCGGTGTCGATCATGTCGTCAATCACCAGCGCCGTTTTTCCCCGCACATCGCCAATCACCGTGGTGATTTCGGCCATTTGCTGTTGCGGGCGCTCTTTGTTCAGGATCGCAAGGCTGGCCCCGATCTGTGCCGCAAACTGTTTGTTCAGTTTTACGCGCCCCGCATCAGGCGCAACGACCACGAGATTGTCGTCAAAATTCGTGAAATATTCCGCCAAACTGCCCGCAGCTGTCATGTGATCAACGGGAATCCCAAAGAATCCCTGCAGCTGTCCGGCGTGCAGATCCATCGTCAGGACCCTATCAACCCCGGTTGCTTCGAGTGCGCGTGCGACGACCCGCGCCGAAATGGGCTCTCGCGGGGCGGATTTCTTGTCCTGACGGGCATAGCCATACCAAGGGCACACGGCGATTACCCGGTGGGCGCTGGCGCCAACGGCAGCGTCGATCATCAGCAGCAGCTCCATCAGCGCGTCATTCGTGTTCACACCCGTTTCGGGGTTGCCGCACATGGGCTGCACGATGAACACATCCGCACCGCGGATCGAGGAGTCGAACTTGCTATAAACCTCCCCGCTCGAGAAGGTCTTGAGCGTCACACCCCCAAGGTTGATGCCCAACTGATCGACGATGGCTTGCGCCAAGGGCGCGTTCGCGCGACCTGTGAAGACCATCAGTCGTTTCGAATAGGTCTGAACCAGCATATCCTCCACCCCACTGCGCGGCGGTTGGTCCGTTGGTGCTGTGGCGCGGATGCGCTCTAGGATCGAAGTCATGGCAAGGCAGCCTTTCGTTTCAACTGGGATCGTTGGTCATTGCGCCGCGAATGCGGCTTCAATTTCAGTTTCCATGGGCATGCTTGTGCGTGCGCCTGCGGCCTCGACCGACAAAGAGGCCGCTGTGACCCCTCGGCGTGCGGCCTCCAACAGGCCGTCGCCCGCGGCTAGGCGCGCGGCGAAGACGCCGTTGAAGGTATCGCCTGCCCCCGTGGTATCGACGACGCGCGCTGCGGGCCGGGCCGGGATGGTGGTGCACTGCCCCTCGGCGTCGCATACAAGAACACCCTCTGAGCCGAGCGTCACGACAACCGCAGCCCCCGTGTGCCGCGCAACAAAAGCAGCCGCATCTTTGGCGTCGGGATCCCCCTCGCCCCCAAGAAGGCGGTAGATATCGCGCAACTCGCCCCGGTTGGGTGTCACGATCGGCGCAAGATCGAGCGTCTCGAGGATTTCGGGGATCACCGGCGCAGGATTGAGCACACAAAGCCAGCCACGCGCGCGCGCGCCCTTGACCGCAGCGACCACTGCGTCCGGTGTGATCTCGGTGCTGACAAGCGCCGTCGAGGTCCAGCCTTCGGAGCGGCCCAACGCGGTCTCGACGTCTTCAACCGTCAGGCGCATGTTCGCACCGGCGGCGACCGCGATCTGGTTCTCTCCTTTCGCGTCAACAACAATCAATGCGCAACCGGTTGCGACCTTTGGCTTGAGAGCAACGTCAGAGGCTTCGACACCGTCGGCGCGCAAATCGGTGAGCGCCCCGGCCCCGAGCTGATCATCTCCGACGGCCCCGACATAGCGCACCTTGGCACCGGCCCGGACCGCAGCAACCGCTGAGTTACCGCCCTTGCCGCCGCCATGCCTCTGCAACGCGTCGCCGACGACGGTCTCGCCCGGACCGGGTAGGGACTGGACCGGCACGACCAAGTCAATATTGATGGCACCAACAACCAAAAGATGTCCAGTCATGTGCGGACCTCGTTCAGCGGTGCGGCTTGCTTTTGCTTCAACATGACCATGCCCTTGCTTGGTGTTCCTATGGGGCCCGGCCTTAGCGCGCGCCTGCGGTCCAAGAGAGGATCGCGCTCCACAAGCCCGCGTAATGTGGCCAGCTGAGGAATTCCGGCGGGGCCCAATGCGGTGCCAGATCAGAGGCGAATACGGCAGACCGCCCTTTACCAAATTCACCGACAGCGATCATGGGATCGTCATCGACCTTGGCGACCACGGTCACACCCGGCTTTGCGATCAACTTGTTATAGCCCAAGACCTGCGGCCAATCCGCAGACGGGGTATCGCCAAGCACCGGATGCCCCGGCTCGCAGACGGTGACGCATGCCCCTTCGGGCTTTTCGATCCGGTCGTCATGATCCAAGAGCGTGACGGGCAAAGGTGCCGCGAGCGGGCTCATGCCATAGCGTCCTTTGGCGTCGATCCCGGTAAAGGACAGATAGCCGCCCACCATGACAAGACCGCCCCCGCGCTTGACAAAATCCGAGACCAGCTCGAGGCGGTTCGGCATTTTTTTCGACTCAAAAAACGTCTCGTCGACCAGCAAGAACGAGTTCGATCCGATATCAGAGATCACGACGACATCGAACTGATCCATTTCCTCAGCGGTGCGCGGGAAACGCAGCGAGACCTCATGCGCCCGGATATAGGTGATATCAAACCCGGCCTCGTCCATGCAGCTCAGGAAATGGCCCGCGCCTTCTTCGTATTGGGTATTGTTGAACTGGTCGAAGCCCTTCATGTGGATCGTGTGCTTGATCCAGGATTCACCTACAAAGAGAACCTTTGTCGCGGTTTGCTTATTGCCCACTAGCCCCTAGCTCCTTGTCATGTGTTGTCTTGATTGATGTTCTGGCGGTCGTTTTGGCCGATCAGATCGCGCCCCAACCGGTAGGCTTCGCGCATGTCCGTGCCGCGGTATTCGACGGTGGCCAGCTTGCTCAGAGTGGCTGACGGGTTCACGCCGATCGTGTTCGCGAAGGACTTGAAAAGCTCCACGTCGCTCGACGAGTCGCCATAGGCAACGCAGTCGGCGGCCCCCAAACCGCGGGCAGTGAGCGCGGCCCGCGTGATCTCCACTTTGGCCTCGGGTAACAAAGTGGCGGTGTCGCTCAGGGGCGCGCCCGGCACCACGTCAGAGCCGTAGGTTTCGTGCGCGCCCCAGGTTTTCAGACGCTCGACAAAGAAGGTCGGGGATTGCGATATAACGATCGCCGCTTCGCCTCGGGCGGTGATGTCGGCAAAAACCTCGGCAACCCCCGCCATCCAGGGCGAAGACGCAAAGGCCTTGTCAAAATCTGCATCGGTCGCTCCGTCGCAGATCTCCAGAAGCGCGCGCCAGAAATCCGTATCCGAAATACGGCCCTCTCCCCAAAGCGTCTCGATCTCCTGCCCGCGATCGAGATGGCCTAGATGTCGCGCAAGCTCGATGGTGGCCGTGCTGCGCAACAGCGTGCCGTCCATGTCGAACACATGCAGACGCGATCCGTTCGGGCGGGCATTGGGGGTGATCATGTTCATGCCCCTGCCCCGTTTTTGGCGGCCGCGGATCCGCGGGGCGCAGCGTCGAGAACGACGGTTTTGTTCTCAAGATAGGGCAGCAGCCCCGCAACGCCGCCTTCGCGGCCAATCCCGGACTGTTTGAACCCGCCAAAGCCAATTCCGAAATCCGCGCGGTTCCCGTTCTGTCCAACCGTTCCGGTCCGCAACTTGCGGCTCATTTCAAGGACACGGTCGGCGTCATTCGTGAAAACAGACGCGTTGAGGCCGAAAATCGAGTCATTCGCCAGCCGGATCGCATCGTTCTCGTCCTCGGCCGCGATGACAGAGGTCACAGGGCCAAAGATTTCCTCCTGGGCGAGGCGCGATCCATTGTCGACATTTCCAAATACCGTCGGCTGGATGAACCACCCCCGGTTGAGATCTTTGGGCCGATCGCCCCCGAAGGCGAGCGTCGCGCCCGCGTCTTTGCCGATCTGGATGTATTCCTCGACGCGCGCCCGCTGCGTATCGGATGCAAGCGGCCCCATTTGCACATCGCGATCAAACGGATTGCCGACCTTGATCTTGGCGTAGCGCGCCGCGATGGCTTCGAGCATCGCATCATGCCGATGACGCGGGACGATGATACGCGTGAGAGACGCGCAGACCTGCCCCGAAACAAAGCAAGCGCCCGATGTCAGGCTGTCTGCGGCCTGATCGATATCCATGTCGTCGCAGATGATCGCGGCCGACTTTCCGCCAAGTTCCAGCGTGTAACGCCCGACACGTTCGGCCATGATGCCCGCAATGCGTTTGCCCACACCAGTCGAGCCGGTGAAGGTGATCTTGTCGACGCGGTGATCGGTCACGAGGGCTTCGGAGGCCACACGATCAGCGGTGAGGATGTTCACCACCCCCGCGGGCAGGCCGATTTGCTCCGCGATCTCGCCGATCACATAGGCTGCGCCGGGCGCCTCGGGCGAGGCCTTCACGACCACCGTGCACCCCGCGAGCAACGCCGGCGCGAGCTTCCAAGTCGCAATGTTCATGGGCATATTCCAGGGAACAATTGCGCCGACGACACCAACCGCCTCGGCAGCGATCATCCCATATCCCGGCCCGAAACTCGGCGGCACCTCCTGCTCAAAGGGATATGTCTCGGCAAGATCCGCATAGTAGCGAAACGCGAAGGGGACCTCTTCCATAACCGGTTTCACGATGCTCGCGATGACCCCGGTCTCGCGGGGCCAGATTTCGGTCATGTCATCATAGCGCGCTTCCATTGCCTCGGCGAAACGGCGCAGGTAGACAGCCCGCTCTGACGCGCTCATGCGCGGCCAAGGGCCGGTGTCAAAGGCGCGCCGCGCCGCCTCGACAGCCCGCGCAACATCGGCAACCTCGGCTTCGGCAACCGAAAAATAGAGCTCCTCGGTCGCGGAATCGACGACGTCGATCATCCGGTTCGTCGACGGATCAACCCATTTGCCGTCGATATAGAACTTCTCAGGATGAAGGATCGGGACTTGGTGGGAGCTGGTCATGGTGCAAGTGGCCTTATGGTGTTGGCAGCTGTGTACGGCGCGCGAAATGGTCAGGATGGCGAATGATCCGTGCGACTTCGCAATGCATCCTCGAAGGGGTCGGCGTTCAGCACACGACGCTGAATGGACTTGTATAGCGGGCCATCCTTCTCGCGCGCGGCAAGTGCGGGCGCCCAATCAGGATCAGCCAGAAATGCGTTCCACTTTTCCTCAAGCTCAGCGAGGTTCTCGAACCGCATCGTGTAGACGATCTCGCCGAAGGAATGATCACCCAGCGTGGTAAATCCGGCCTGCACGACCTCCATGTTGTGGCGGCGGAAAAGCGGAAAGACGGTCGTCTTGAGCAGGTCAATAGCGTCGCCCAGCCGTCCCGGCATTGGAACGTATTCTCGCACTTCGTTGATCACGCGTTTCTCCTTTCAGGTGCAGCTTTCGGCCCCGGTCGAGCGCGAGAGTGGGAGATCCCTCATGCTCGACCGGCTTTGTCCATCACGCCCAGGCAGCTCAGTCTGCAAAGGCGGGGAAGACCTCTTCGGACATCATTTTCATATTTGCGATGATCGCATCGGTCGGCATGCCCACCGCGATCAGACAGGCCATGTGATCGACGCCAATCTTCTCGTAGCTCTTCATGCGCTCGATCATCTTTTCGGGGGTTGTCAGGATCGGATCAGCGTATTTCTCCAACAGATTTTCCTTGGAAATCTGATGGTTTTCCGGGGTCATTTTCCCGCGGAACACGTAGTTTCGACTTTCACCGACATCCCGAGTGGCCAGCCTGTCTTCTTTCGTGTCGACAGTCCCGGGGCCCTTAACGAGCGCCATGTAGTAGTTATACTCCGAGACAACGTCGTCGAAATATTCCAGTGCTTCTTCTTCGGTGCGTCCAAGCCAAGTGTGGCGCAAAACCATAACCTGTCCGCGCTGCTGGCCGCTCTTTTTGCACTCGTCGTTGTAACTCTCGACCAGTTCTTCAAGATCACCATAGGGCTCGAAATTCCCATAGTTCGGCGCGGTGATCAGGTTCAGACCCTGCTGAGCAACGCTGCGAACGCCCGAGATGCTCTGCGAAGCGACCCAGATTTCAGGATGGGGCAAAGTGGCGGGTTTCGGCACAAGCGTCGTTGGCGGGAACGAGAAGTAGTCCCCATCAAACGAGAAATCATCATTTTCGAAAAGGCCGCGAATAACCTTCAAACCCTCATCATACATAGGGCGCTGATCTTTGGGCTCGATGCCAAGCCGTTCAAGCTGCAACCGGCTCCCCCCACGCGCAACGCCAAGACCAGTACGGCCAGGCGCAAGGTGATCAAGAAGGCACATCTGTGATGCAACAAGCAAAGGATTATAGGCCGGAAGAACAACCACGCCAGGAACAATACGAAGCCGCTTTGTTCGTTGGGCTGCAACAGCAGAAAACATCATCGCAGAGGGGTTGCAGACGTAGTTCTGAAATTGGTTCTCGTTGATGGTGATACCCTCGAAACCGTATTCTTCAGCTGCATCTACAATGCGCAGCATGCTATCGAGGACTTCGGACCAAGGCTTGCTCATATCCGGATAAAAGAAAGGGGCTGTCACCCAAAATTTCATTCCCATCCTGTGCTCCTTCGCTGTGTTTTCGGTTAAGCAGATGTTTCAAAGTTGCCTTTGCACTTTCGGCTGAAGCAACCAGATTTTAACGGAGCCACCTGTTATTACCGGCGGCTCCGTCAGGTTTCAGGAGCAGCCTCAGCTTACAGAGGCATCAAGCCAGCTTTGGTACCACTCCTGAGGAACCGGCGCTTCACTTGCCTCGATCAACTCGGAAAAGTCCCATTTCTTGAGCAGTTTGCCGTTTCGGAATACTGGCTGGAGCAGATTTTGCTCAGGGCTGACAGATTCGCGACGTACCGTTTTGAATTCGCCATTCTCTTTGATCAGCGCAAGCCGACCTGCCTTAGATGTCTTGTATTGCTCGCCTTTCGGGCTTTTTGAAATGTCGCGCCACTCTCCGTTTACGCATACGGCACTCGCTTTTTGCGCAAAGCGGTTTGTATCGCGATCACAGTGCTGGAGCAGACCACCGCCCATACCAAAGATCGCGTTATCCGCGGCAAGGCCACGACGCTCAAGCTCAGCATAAACGCGCGGCAAGCTCTTAACCGTCACACCGTCACCCTGAACCACACGAATGAATGGTGGCAGGATCTTAAAGCCTTTGCTGTTCGTCTCGTAGCCAAATGCATCCATAAGCCACTCTGTTGTATCAGCGGTAACTTCGACGATTTCCCCGGAATCTGGACGCGCACCCACCAGCCCAGGGAAGTTCTGAATCATCTCCTTCAACTCTCCACCGAGGATGTTTTTGACGCAGTTTTCGTGATCATAGGTGTCCGTCAGCACGAGCGCGAAGCCGTGATCACGATGGACCTCAAGCATGTTACGGATCGCGTCGACCTCTCCTTCGCGCCCCCAAGCTGTGAAGCCGGCGTGTTCTGAGTTAGGCCCTGAGTTGGAAGGATCTACAGCGTTATACCAGCGTTTGGCTGCAAGGATACCCGGTGTTGTATCACTCTGACTGAAGTTAACCAGATGAGCCAGGCCGCCCAATGCAGCTGACTGCTGCGAACTCACCCCACGCGCGCCGTAATCGTGCAGCATGTGCCGCAGCAGGTGCACGTTGTCCGAGGTGCGCTCAAGCGCGGTGCGGATCACCTGCTTGCACATCCAGCTCAGCGTGCCGACGGTCGTGGGGTACCACACCGCGCGCAGCAAGGCGGTCTCGAAAAAGCTCGTCGCCCAGAAATACTTCGGATCGGTGTTGATGATCTGAACCAGGACGTTCTTGGCAGGAAGAACCGTGCCCTCCGCCACGGCCTCGATCTCGACCGGCAGATAGCCGCCGTGATCGTTGATGATGCCCATCCAGTTCTCGCGGTTGAAGTGCATCCCCTGCTCTCGCATGAGGAATTCAGCGGCATCCACATCCTCAAGAGTGACCGGGCGCATCAGATAGTCGCGGAGAAAAGCCTGAAGCCCGACGAACATAGTCACCGGGAACTCACCTCCTCGAGACTCGATATACGAGGAAATGTACTCAGTACCTTTAGGGTACAACGGATAGTGACAGTGTTTGTAGTTGTCCGTGTTGATGATGATGTTGTCGAACTGTTCGCCCAGCGACATTTTCTTCCTCTCCTTGTTGGCGCCTCGCGGCTTCACTCCCCAGTGGCGCAGGGCACCACCCACGATAGTAACGGTTCTACATTGAGGCGATTAGCCGATCAGTGGTCCGCCAAGAATCCATCATTTTATGGATTTGACATCAGATAGAACCGTTTCTACTAGTGAACGTTAGCAACTTGAAATCAGATCTGTCAACATTTGTTTTCGTCCACCTCAGATGTTCATTTTTCGCGCCCCGATCGCGACGCTTCGCGCTAAGGTGGCAGATGCAAAGCCCTGTGTTTTTGCGGGTTTGAGACCGGGACCGAGTAAGCGCTTCGTGGAGTTCGGTCAGCCCTCCGCAAGCCCACTCGCCCGCCGATATCGAACCCATTCGACCGACTTTCTCGAATCAACGCGCCCTCGCGGCCCATAGCGCAAACGCGCCGCCACCCCTCGCCCGCCCCGTCGATGTTGACGAAAAGACGCGAGCCCAGATCACGTGTGGGCATCTCGCGCGCGACAGGCAGCCCGGATCGTCCCCCAGAAGGAGCAAGGTCAAGAACCGACTTTTATCGCGCAGCTCTAGGTGCTAGTAAAACTGATTATATCTCAGCGAGACTTTGTCGGCTGCGCCGAGTGCGATAAGCTGAACATCGCTGTCTCCCGCGGCCGCTATCGGAGAACGGAATGCCAAAGTCGAAAGGCGATGCGCCGAGAAAAAGCCTGACGGCCAAGCCCGCGCGACGCCCCACCATGAAAGATGTTGCCAAGCGCGCAGCCGTCTCGCTTAGCACCGTCAGCTATGTTTTGAATGACAGCGGGCCTGTCGCCGCCGACCGCAAGGCGCGCGTCCTGGATGCGGTCAGGGCTTTGGGCTACATGCCGAATGAAACCGCCCGCAATCTCAAACGCAAGAGCGTCGCGACCATTGGCCTTGTTGTGCCGGACTTGGTGAACCAATTCTTCGCTATGGTTGCGGAAGGCGTTGAACAGGCTGCCGCGGAAAGAGACGTGCTGGTCGTCTTCTGCGCGCCCGAAGCAAGCGGTGACAGCGAGTCATGGAACAGCCGCTTGCTGAGGAGCCAACGCTTGGACGGGCTCATCTATCTTTCGGGTGCAAACAGCCGGATGCAGTCGTTGGTCGAACTTATACAGGTTGGACCTGTCGTTCTGGTCGATGAAAAGCTTCACGGTTTCAACTTGCCCTGCGTGGTGTCGCAAAACCGGCAAGGCGCGCGCGAAATCGCCGAGCATCTGACCTCGCTTGGACATAGACGCCTGGCGATCTTGGGAGGCCCCACAGAACTGTGGACCGCCGAGCAGCGCCTCTCCGGGTATCGCGAAGCGATTGCGGCAGTGGGGATGAATCCTGACGCCGTCCCATTTTTCGCGGGCGATTATCGAATGGAGTCCGGAGAGAGGCTTGCCGCAGAAGCCCTGCGCGGCCCCGCGGGCGAGCGCCCCACCGCGCTGATCTGTGCGAACGATCTGATGGCCATTGGTGCCATGTCGTATTGCCGCAAAGTCGGTCTCGATGTGCCCGGGGATGTCTCCATCGTAGGCTTCGACGATTTGCCGATATCATCCCTCCTCTATCCGAGTTTGACGACAGTGCGCCAACCGGCGCGAGAACTCGGCTTCGAGGCTGCAAAACTCCTATTGAGCCTGATAGACGGAGCCGAAGCTGCGCCACCTCTGCCGGCGCGCGTGACTCTCATGATCAGAGAATCGTCCGGACCAATTGTCGCGTTGCCGTTAAATATGAGACGCGGCGCGTTGGGCGGCATTTCTTGCCCTTAATTGGGGTCATCCTCAATTTGTGTGTCACGGTCTGACCGAGCTTCACAGATTGAAGGGATCAGGCCGTGGTATCGAAGAAGCATTGGGCTCTAACCGCCAACGTGGAGGTTGGTGAGGTCCGCCAGTCTGAGACGGGTGCATGGGTCGTATCTGGCAGACTGGCTCCGAATGGCACCTGCGATGCTGTCCCATGGAGTGGTGTAGCTGGCGCTGATCGTCACCGTGATGCTCGGCGCGGGCCTGCTTGATCAGGATGCCGCGGCGGGCAGGCTGATGACGGTATCTTCGCCCATCGGCGCGATGGTTTCCAGCGTCATGTATCGAGCGCGCTGGACCGCCCATTCATCGTTCTGTTCGAGGAGCAGCGCGCCGACGAGGCGGACAATGGCGTCGTCGTTTGGAAAGATGCCGACGACCTCTGTGCGGCGTTTGATCTCACCGTTCAGCCGCTCGATGGGGTTCGTCGAATGCAGCTTCGCGCGATGTTCCTTTGGGAAAGACATGTAGGCCAGAACGTCGTGCTCGGCGTCATCCATCAGCGTGGCCAGCTTCGGCACCTTGGGCCGGATCTGGTCGGCGACGGTGCGCCACTGGGTGCTCGCGGCTTCCGCCGTGTCCTGGGCGAAGGCGGTGGCGATGAAGGCCGAGACGACCCTGCGGCCGCTCTTCCCGGCGTGGGCAAGGGCGTTGCGCTGGAAATGGACACGGCACCGCTGCCAAGTGGCGCTGAGCACCTTCGAGACAGCGGCCTTGATGCCCTCGTGCGCGTCGCTGATCACCAGCTTCACGCCCCGCAGGCCCCGCCGCGTCAGCTTGCGGAGGAACTCAGTCCAGATCGGCTCGGCCTCGGAAGTGCCTATTTCCAAACCCAAAACCTCACGGCGGCCGTCAGTGTTTACCCCGATGGCGAGGATCACGGCCACCGAAACGATCCGCCCGCCACGCCGAACCTTGAGGTAAGTTGCATCGATCCACAGATAGGGCCAATCGCCCTCCAGTGGCCGGTTCAAGAAGGCCTTCACTTTGCCGTCAATCTCTTCGCAGAGCCGCGAGACCTGGCTTTTGCTGATCCCCGACATGCCCATGGCCTTCACCAGGTCGTCGACGGATCGCGTGGAAATGCCCTGAACGTAGGCCTCCTGGATGACTGCCGTCAGCGCCTTCTCGGCCATCCTGCGCGGCTCAAGGAAACCCGGAAAGTAGCTGCCCTTCCGAAGCTTCGGGATCCGCAACTCGACCGTCCCGGCGCGCGTCTCCCAGTCCCTGTCGCGGTAGCCGTTGCGCTGCGCCCGCCGTGCAGGGTCCTTCTCGCCATAGGCCGCGCAAGTTATAGCGCCGACCTCCAGCTCCATCAGCCGCTCGGCGGCAAAGCCGATCATCTCGCGCAGTAGATCGGCATCAGGGGTCTTCTCGACGAGGTCGCGCAGGTTCATCATGTCAGTGGTCATCGGTGGAATCTCCGGTCCAGGTTGGTGTCAGCAACCAGACCCTACCGGAACATCGCCGGTGACCACCTCTCCCAGAACCTACACCACGTTCAGGGACAGCATCGCACCTGCCCTGAGTGCGGGACGCCCTCAAGACAGCGACATGGTTGGAGGTGCCGGCGGATCGAGGATTTTCCTGCTCAGGGCCAAGCGGTTTGGATCGAGCTCAGGGTTTGTCGATGGCGATGTTTGAACTCGGATTGCCGCCGCCGCACGTTCTCCGATCGCGAGGCGGCGGTGGCGACCCCTTATGCGCGCCGGACGTCTCGACAGGCGCAACTCTTAGGCCATGTGGCGCACGCCGCTGGCGGCACCCCTGCGTGTTTCGCGTGATTGCGGGCAGTAATTTCAGATGATGGCGGGCGCCCGTTTCGCGCGATGACGGGCAGCGATTTCACGCGATCGCGGGCAGCGATTTCGCGTCATCGCGGGCAGGCCTGGTCGGCAAAGAGAGGATAGAGCTGCGCTCCTTGAAGAGAGGGGGGCAGGATGCCGACGGGACGACTGAACAGTAAGCACCCGGTTGTGGCCGCCTTCTGATGCTGCCG
>JALQYS010000567.1 GCA_023254015.1 Paracoccaceae bacterium | reverse complement strand
CGGCAGCATGGTCTATCTTGACCCCGGCCTTGTGATGGAGCGGCTGGCAACCTTGCCCCCCACCTTTTCCATCGCGGCGCGCAACCGGGCCAAGGACCTGCGTTTTGGCGGCAGGGACATGGTGTTTTCCAGCGTCGGCGGCCCGGCCTATGTGATGGACCTTGACCGCGGCCGCCGCGACGGAACGCTTCAGGACATGCAGGATTTCCTGCGCCTGTGCCAAAGCCTGAACGTGATCCAGCAGGAATCGGGCGGCCCGCTGGAGCCGATGGACCTGCCCGCCGCCACCCGGCATCTGGACCTTTACCTCAGCCAGATCACCCTTCTGGACAAAAGCTGGAACCTGAACGCGCTGGGCCATGCGCGCACGATGGACGGGCTGCAGATGGCGGCCATTTCGATGGGCTGGTCGCTGGATGACCTTGCGCGGCAGCCGATGATGATGGGGGTCATCAACACCAACTCTCCCCGGCAGCTGGATGATCCGATGAGCCAGGGGCTGATCGCGCTGGCCGAACACGGGCAGGTGGCGATTGTCACGCCCTTCACGCTGGCGGGCGCGATGGCGCCGGTCAGTCTGGCCGGGGCCCTGGTGCTTCAACACGCCGAGGCGATGTTCGGGCTGGTGCTGACCCAGATCGTCCGGCCCGGCGTGCCGGCGATGTATGGCGGCTTTACCTCGAACGTCGACATGAAAACCGGCGCGCCCGCTTTTGGCACGCCCGAATATGCCAAGGCCGCGCAGGCCAGCGGACAACTGGCCCGCCGGATCGGTGCCCCCTTTCGGTCATCGAATGTCACGGCGGCCAATGCGCTGGATGCTCAGGCGGCCTACGAATCGCAGATGTCGCTTTGGGGATGCCTCATGGGCGGGGCGCATCTGGTGATCCATTCGGCCGGCTGGATGCATGGCGGTCTGACCGCCAGCTTTGAAAAGCTGATCCTCGATGCCGAGATGCTGGGCATGATGCAGGCCTATTTCACCTCCATGGCCGTGGACGAGGCCGCCCTGTCGCTGGAGGCCATCGCCGAGGCCGGGGTGGGGGGCCACTTCTTCGGCACGGCGCAAACCATGGCGCAGTATGAAACCGCCTTCCACGCGCCGATGCTGTCGAATTGGGACAACTTCCCCACCTGGCAAGCCCGCGGCAGCGAGGAGGCGCCGCAGCGCGCGAACCGGATCTGGAAGGACCTTTTGGCCAATTATGAACAACCCCCGCTGGACGAGGCCGTCCGGGAGGAGCTGGAGGCCTTTGTCGCCCGCCGGAAAGCCGAAGGCGGGGCGCCCACCAATTGAGGCCGGTATGCCATTGGTCCGAGCGACCAATCGCCTGGCCCGAGCAGGCGGCTTACGCGGCCCCACCGGGGCCACGGTCCCCCTTCACCCCACGCGGGAGGGCGCGCTTGCACCAGTTGCCCCTAGAACTTTGGTGGGGATTACCCCGCCAGCGTGTGGGCACGCGATTGGCAAACCAATCGCTTCCGCGCACCGCCCCTCAAAACAGGACAATCAATTGTCCATTTTGAGGGCCGCAATAAACGCCTCCTGCGGGATCTCCACCTTGCCGAACTGGCGCATCCGCTTTTTCCCGGCCTTCTGCTTTTCCAGCAGTTTCTTCTTCCGGGTGGCGTCGCCGCCATAGCATTTGGCGGTCACGTCCTTGCGCATGGCGCTCAGGGTCTCGCGCGCGATCACGCGGGCGCCAATGGCCGCCTGGATCGGAATCTTGAACATGTGGCGGGGGATCAGGTCTTTCAGCTTTTCCACCATTGCCCGCCCGCGCGCCTCGGCCCGGTCGCGGTGAACCATGATCGACAGGGCGTCGACGGGTTCCTCGTTCACCAGGATCGACATTTTCACAAGGAAATCCTCGCGGTATTCCGAGAGGGTATAGTCAAAGCTGGCATAGCCTTTGGAGACCGATTTCAGCCGGTCGTAAAAGTCGAACACAACTTCGGACAGCGGCAGGTCATATTCCACCATGGCGCGGTTGCCGGCGTAGGTCAGGTTCAGCTGGATGCCGCGGCGGTCCTGGCAGAGTTTCAGGATGTCGCCAAGGTAGTCGTCGGGCACCATGATGGTGGCCTTGATGCGCGGCTCTTCGATATGGTCGACATAGGTCAGGTCGGGCATGTCGGCGGGGTTGTGCAGATCGCGCACCTCGCCGTCTTTCATGTACAGTTTGAACACCACGCTGGGCGCGGTGGTGATGAGGTCAAGGTCATATTCGCGTTCCAGCCGGTCGCGGATGACCTCAAGGTGCAGAAGTCCAAGGAAACCGCAGCGGAAGCCAAAGCCAAGCGCGGCCGAAGTTTCCATCTCGGTCGAGAAGGAGGCGTCGTTCAGCGACAGCTTCTCGATCGCGTCGCGCAGGGCCTCGAAGTCGTTGGCATCCACCGGGAACAGACCGCAGAACACCACCGGTTGCGCAGGCTTGAAGCCCGGCAGCGGTGCGGCGCAGGGTTTGCGTTCGTGCGTGATGGTGTCGCCCACGCGGGTATCGCGGACCTGCTTGATCGACGCGGTGAAGACCCCGATCTCGCCCGGGCCAAGCTCGGCTATGTCGACCATCTGGGGTTTCAGGACGGCCAGCTTGTCGATGCCATAGACAGCGCCGGTCTGCATCATCTTGATCCGGTCGCCTTTTTTCACCACGCCATCCATGACGCGGATCATCACCACGACGCCAAGATAGGGGTCATACCAGCTGTCAACCAGCATGGCCTTCAGGGGCGCGTTGCGGTCGCCCTTGGGGGCGGGCAGGCGGGTGACGATGGCTTCCAGCACGTCAGGGATGCCAAGGCCGGTCTTGGCCGAAATCGGAATGGCGTCGGTGGCGTCAAGGCCGATCACGTCCTCGATATTGGCCTTGACCCGTTCGGGTTCGGCTGCCGGAAGGTCGATCTTGTTCAGGACCGGCACGATCTCATGCCCGGCATCCAGCGCCTGATAGACGTTGGCCAGCGTCTGCGCCTCGACCCCTTGCGACGCATCGACAACCAGAAGCGAGCCCTCGACCGCGCGCATCGAGCGAGACACTTCATAGGCAAAGTCGACGTGGCCGGGGGTGTCGATCAGGTTCAGCACATAGGTCTTGCCATCCTTGGCGGGGTATTCGATCCGCACCGTGTTGGC
>JALQYS010000558.1 GCA_023254015.1 Paracoccaceae bacterium | reverse complement strand
GGCAAGAAGAAGTAAGGAAAGGGCCGGCGGATGGACAAGTCGCCCGACGCCTTCCGCACCATCAGCGAGGTGGCCGAGGTTCTGCAGACCCCGGCCCATGTCCTGCGCTTTTGGGAAAGCCGCGCGGGGCGATAACCCGGGGCTTTGCCCGGCTGACCGACCACCGCATCGATCTTACAGGTCACACGCATGTCCCTAACCGGAGCCTGCACGCGCAGGCTTTCCTTTCGTCGCATGGGACGCTGTGGCATCCGATCCGAGGAAAGGAAAAGGGCGCGCAGGTCAGCCCGCGCGCCCCCGTGTTCAAGCCAGCTTACTGATTGTTATCAGCGAAGATGTCTTTCTTGTGGGTGCCACCCGGCACGAACAGCGTGCCGATGACCACGGTCATCAGGGCCACGCAGATCGCATACCACAGACCGGTGTAGATGTTGCCAGCCTGCGCCGAGATCGCGAATGCGGTTGCGGGCAGAAGGCCACCAAACCAGCCGTTGCCGATGTGATAGGGCAGCGACAGACCGGAATAACGGATGCGGGTCGGATAGAGTTCGACAAGCATCGCGGCGATCGGGCCGTACACCATGGTCACCAGAACGATCAGATAGGTCAGGATCAGGATGATCGTGATCTTCTGGCCGGTGAAGATGTCCAGCACGTTTTCGGCCTTGGCAACCGTGGTGTTGTCGGTGGCCACGATCGGATAGCCCGCCGCAGTCAGCGCGTCAGCGACGGCGGTTTCAAAGGCGGGTTTCACGGCGTTTGCAGCGTCCAGAGCGGCTTTCGCAGCATCCTTGGCGGCTTGGTCGGTGCCTTTGTTGGCCTCTTCCAGCGCAGCGGTCAGCGCCTTGACGTCTGCGCCGTTCTTGGCAGCGTCAAAAGATGCAACCACGGTGTCACCGATCTTGATGGTGGCGGGTTCGCCGGCCGGGCCATCAACGGTTTCCGAGTTCACCGACAGCGAATAAAGCTTTGCCTTGGCGATATCGCAGGAGTTGGTGAACTTGACGGTGCCGGTCGGGTTGAACTGGAACGAGCAGTCGGCCGGGTCGGCGGTCACGGTCACGGCGGTTTGCTGCGCGGTGTGCAGCATCGGGTTCGCGGTCTTGGTCAGGAAACCGAACACCGGGAAGTAGGTGATGGCCGCAATCAGGCAGCCCGCCAGGATGATCGGCTTGCGGCCGATCTTGTCGGACAGGCGGCCGAAGAAGATGAAGCCATAGGTGCCCAGGATCAGCGACCAGGCCACAAAGACGTTGGCCGAGAAGCTGTCAACCTTGATGACGTTCTGCATGAAGAAAAGGGCATAGAACTGGCCCGAATACCAGACCACGGCTTGACCCGCGGTCAGACCCAGCAGCGCGATCAGGGCGATCTTGCCGTTCTTCCAGTTCCCGAAAGCTTCGCGCAGCGGGGCTTTCGAAGCCGCGCCTTCAGCCTTCATCTTCTTGAAGGCGGGCGATTCGTTCATCTGCAGGCGGATATACAGCGACACCAGGAGCAGGATGATCGAGCCGAGGAACGGAATGCGCCAGCCCCAGGCGTTGAAGGCTTTCTGCATCGCGGGCGTGCCATCGGCGGCCATGGTCGGCTGACCGGCGGCGTCCAGCACCGGCAGGTCCGGGTAGTTGCCGTTGATATAGCCCTGAACCGACAGGATGACGACCAGCGACAAGAGCAGGCCCAGCGTCGCGGTGGTCTGGATGAAGGCGGTGTAATAGCCGCGCTGGCCTTGCGGTGCGTGTTCGGCCACATAGACGGCCGCGCCGCCATATTCGCCACCCAGCGCCAGACCCTGCAGCATGCGCAGCGCGATCAGGATGATGGGCGCCGCAATGCCCCAGGAGTAGTAGGAGGGCAGCAGACCCACGATGAAGGTCGACAGGCCCATGATGAGGATGGTCATCAGGAAGGTGTATTTGCGGCCGATGAGGTCGCCCAGCATCCCGAACACCAGCGCACCGAACGGACGCACGATGAAGCCCGCGGCAAAGGCCAAGAGGGCGAACACGTTCCGGGTCGCTTCCGGGAACGGGGTGAAGAACTGCGCGCCGATCATCGCGGCGAGCGAGCCGTAGAGATAGAAGTCATACCATTCGAAAACGGTCCCTGCGGATGAAGCAAGGATAACCTTCTTCTCTTCCGCAGTCATGGGACGTGCGCGCACGTTCCCGTCAGCAGTGCTAGCCATGTGGCCTCCTCCGATTTGTCCGGCCTTGCGGTCCGGTTCCCTGTGCCAGTGGCCTTTCCCGGTTCTTTTGCCACGATGGGCCCGGTTGAGACCGCTGTCTCCCAACTCCTGCGCGCCCGGGCGCAGCAGTATTCCTCAGGCCGCGACGCCCTGGACGATCTGTCCCAGCGCGGTGCGGATGTCTGCGATGGCGCCCATCGCATCGATCTTCTGCAAGACGCCCTTGCCCTCGTAATAGGCAATCAGGGGCGCGGTCTGGGCGTGATAGGCCTTCAGCCGCTCACGCACGGTTTCGGCGTTGTCGTCGGCCCGGCGCTTGAAGCTGGTGCCGCCGCATTTGTCGCAGGTGCCCGCCTTGGCGGGTTGCTTGAACTGGTCGTGATACCCCTCGCCGCAGGCGCAGGTGTAGCGGCCCGAGACGCGGCCAACCATGGCCTCGTCATCCACCTCAAGGCTGATTGCCGCCGTCACCTTCTGGCCATTGGCCGACAAAAGCCCGTCCAGCGCCGCTGCCTGCCCGTCGGTGCGGGGAAACCCGTCCAGGATGATGCCCTTGGCAACGTCGGGCTGGCTCATGCGGTCTTTCAGGATGGCCAGCACGATGTCATCCGACACTAGCTGACCCGCCTCCATCACCGCCTTGGCCTTGCGGCCGGCCTCGGTGCCCGAGGCGACGGCTGCGCGCAGCATGTCGCCGGTGGACAGCTGGACCAGACCGAAGTCTTCTTCCAGCATGCGGGCCTGTGTGCCTTTGCCGGCCCCGGGGGGGCCAAGCAGGATCAGGACAGGTGCGTTCGAAGCCATGTGTCGTCAACCCTTGTTCATGCGGTTGGCGATCAGGTCATCGACGACTGAAGGATCGGCCAGCGTCGAGGTGTCGCCAAGGCTGCCATAGTCGTTCTCGGCGATCTTGCGCAGGATGCGGCGCATGATCTTGCCCGAGCGGGTTTTCGGCAGGCCGGGGGCCCATTGGATCAGGTCGGGCTTGGCGATCGGGCCGATTTCCGAACGGACCCAGTTCTCCAGCTCCTTGCGCAGCGCGTCCGAAGGTTCGACCCCGTTCATCAGGGTGACATAGGCGTAGATGCCCTGACCCTTGATGTCATGCGGGTAGCCCACAACGGCGCTTTCGGCGACTTTCGGGTGCGCCACCAGCGCACTTTCCACTTCCGCCGTGCCCATCCGGTGGCCCGAGACGTTGATCACGTCATCCACCCGGCCGGTGATCCAGTAATAGCCATCCGCGTCGCGGCGGCAGCCGTCGCCGGTGAAGTAATAGCCGCGATACTGGGCGAAATAGGCCTCTTCAAAGCGCTGGTGATCGCCCCAAAGCGTCCGCATCTGGCCCGGCCAGCTGTCGGCGATGCACAGAACACCGTCGGTCTCGGTGGCTTCCTGAACATGGGCGGTTGCCGGGTCCAGCACGATCGGCTTGATGCCAAAGAAGGGCAGAGTGGCCGAGCCGGGCTTTTGCGGGATCGCGCCCGGCAGGGGGGTGATCAGGTGGCCGCCGGTTTCGGTCTGCCAGAAGGTGTCGACGATCGGGCATTTCCCTTTGCCGACATGGGTGTTGTACCAGTTCCAGGCTTCGGGGTTGATCGGCTCGCCCACCGAACCCAGCACCTTCAGGCTGGAAAGGTCGTGCTTTTCCACCCACTCCGGCCCCATGCCCATCAGGCTGCGGATGGCGGTCGGGGCGGTGTAGAACTGGTTGACCTTGTGCTTTTCGATCACTTCCCAGAAGCGGCCAGCGTCGGGGTAGGTCGGCACGCCTTCGAACATCACCGTCGTGGCACCGTTGGCCAAGGGGCCATAGAGAATGTAGCTGTGGCCTGTGACCCAACCCACATCCGCCGTACACCAGAACACATCGCCATCATGATAGTCGAAGGTGTATTGATGCGTCATCGCGGCATAGGCCAGATAACCGCCCGAGGTATGCACAACCCCCTTCGGCTTCCCGGTCGAACCCGAGGTATACAGGATGAACAGCGGATCTTCCGCCCCCATCGGGCGCGGCGGGCATTCCGGCGACACCATGTCCATCATGGCAAGGACGTCGACGTCACGACCCTGAACCCAGGAAATCTGATCGCCGGTATGCTTGACCACAAGGCAACGCACCTTGTCCGAGCAATGCAGCAGCGCGGCGTCGGTGTTATTCTTCAACCCGGTGCGCTTGCCACCCCGTGGGGCGGTGTCGGCGGTGATGACCAGCTTGGCTCCACAGTCATTGATGCGGTTTGCCAGCGCGTCGGGCGAGAAGCCCGCGAAAACCACGGAATGGATCG
>JALQYS010000500.1 GCA_023254015.1 Paracoccaceae bacterium | reverse complement strand
TCATGCTCAAGGATCAGGACCGCATCTTTACCAACCTCTACGGGATGCATGACCGCACCCTTGCGGGCGCGAAAAAGCGCGGCCACTGGAACGGCACGGCTGACCTTATCAAGCTGGGTCGTGACAAGATCATCGAGATCGTCAAGGCCTCGGGCCTGCGCGGTCGGGGCGGGGCGGGCTTCCCGACCGGCCTGAAATGGTCGTTCATGCCTAAGCAGTCGGATGGTCGTCCGTCTTATCTCGTGATCAACGCCGACGAATCCGAACCCGGCACCTGCAAGGACCGCGAGATCATGCGGCATGATCCGCATACCCTGATCGAAGGGGCGCTGATCGCCTCTTTCGCGATGGGGGCGAATGCCTGCTACATCTACATCCGTGGCGAATACATCCGTGAGCGTGAGGCGCTGCAGGCTGCGATTGACGAGGCTTATGAGGCGGGCCTTCTGGGCAAGAACGCCGCAAAGTCTGGCTGGGATTTCGATCTTTATCTGCACCACGGGGCAGGGGCCTATATCTGCGGCGAGGAAACCGCGCTTCTGGAAAGCCTTGAAGGCAAGAAGGGCATGCCCCGGATGAAGCCGCCGTTCCCGGCAGGCTCGGGCCTTTATGGCTGCCCGACCACGGTGAACAACGTGGAATCGATTGCCGTCGTGCCGACGATCCTGCGTCGGGGTGCCGACTGGTTTTCCAGCTTTGGCCGTCCGAACAACGCCGGCACCAAGCTGTTCGGCATCTCGGGCCATGTGAATAACCCCTGCGTTGTCGAAGAGGCGATGTCGATCCCGCTGAAAGAGCTGCTGGAGCGGCATTGCGGTGGCGTTCGTGGCGGCTGGAAGAACCTGAAAGCGGTCATTCCCGGGGGGTCTTCGGTGCCCTTGCTGACGCAGGCCCAGTGCGATGACGCCTTGATGGATTTCGACTGGCTGCGCGAGCAGCGCTCGGGCCTTGGCACCGCTGCCGTGATCGTCATGGACAACTCCACCGACGTCATCAAGGCCATCTGGCGGCTTTCGAAGTTCTACAAGCATGAGTCCTGCGGCCAGTGCACCCCCTGCCGCGAAGGAACCGGCTGGATGATGCGCGTCATGGACCGTCTGGTGCGCGGCGAGGCCGAGGTGGAGGAAATCGACATGCTGCTTTCGGTGACAAAGCAGGTCGAAGGCCACACCATCTGCGCCCTTGGCGATGCGGCTGCCTGGCCCATTCAGGGTCTTGTGCGCGCCTTCCGCGAAGAGATCGAGGACCGCATCAAGGCGAAAAAGACCGGGCGCATGGGCGCCATGGCGGCGGAATAAGTGAAGGGGATCGCGATCATGTCTTTCGGTCTGATGTCGGCTTGCGTTGCCTCGGGGCCCGTCCCGATGCCGCTTGCGGCGTCTGGTCCGGTTGCCGTGTCGCAGAATGGCGTCGGCTATCTGGTGGATCTGCAGCCCACCCCGGTCGGCGCGCAGATGACGGTTTCGGCCGAGGCCGGAGCGATGACGATGGATCAGGGGCTGGCCGCGAAACGCGCCGCAGAGGCTTTTTGCGCCGGGCGCGCCGGGCGGGTGGAACCGCGGGCGCTTGGCCGATTTATCTCGGGCTCTTGGGTGTTCAACGGGGGGTGTGCATGATGCTATCGGCCCTCCGTCATGGCATAGCAAAGGCGAATGGCCCATTTCATCGGGCAGTCAACCCTTTGGAGACCGTCATGAAAACCGCATTTGCCCTCGGCTTTGCCCTGATCGCTGCCCCCGCCCTTGCGCTGGAGCCGATCAACCAGGAAGCCCATATCAACCACACCCTCTTGCAGGGCTTCATCGCTGACAAGATCGACGACAATTGCGACAGCATCTCGGCCCGCAAGCTCAAGGCCTTGGGAGAGTTGATGGCGCTGCGGGAATATGCGCTGGACAAGGGCTACAGCCGTGAAGAGGTGAAGGCCTTTGTCACCTCGAAAACCGAAAAGGCGCGGGGCAAGGCTGAGGCGGCGGAATGGCTGAAGGCCGCGGGTGCGGTTGATGGCGACAAGGCCAGTTTCTGCAAGATCGGCGAGGCGGAAATCGCAAAGGATTCCTTGATCGGGCAATTGCTGCGGTCGGACGGATAAGGCGCGGGACGATGGATTGCCGCCCTTGGGAAGGCCCGGGGGCGGAAACAGTGAAGGACGGGTAGGCAGATGACCAACCTCAAGAAGATCAGCACCGAGGTCGAGGTGGCAGGCGTGGATGTATTTCATGCTTAAGGCTTTGTTTTTCACTGCTGTTCTCGGATGGGTCGGTTATTTCTACATAACCGGAAGTGGGTTTGATTGGCTCATAGGGGATAGTCTGCCCGAAGTAGTAAGTGTGGACGAACCTTCCTATACGGAACCTAACGTCGCGGATGCCGCTGACACTAACGCTGTTTT
>JALQYS010000102.1 GCA_023254015.1 Paracoccaceae bacterium | reverse complement strand
GCTGCATGGGCTGACGCTGACGGCCATGGATTTCATAGGACATGGCCGCGCGCGCGACTGGGACGGGATTGAAGACTACCACAGCGCCTGCACGGCCGAGGCGCTGGCGCTGGCCGAAACCCTGTCGCAGGGCCGTCCGATCGACCTGATCGGCCATTCTTTCGGCGGCACTGTCGCCCTGCGCATCTCGGCAAGCCGGCCCGACCTTGTCCGCTCGCTGACCCTGGTCGAGCCGGTGTTCTTTGCCGCCGCCCGGGCCGCCCATGCCCCCGAATGGGACAGCTTCATCACCGATCACCAAAGCTTTGGCGAGCTGGTGGCCGAAGGCAAGCGGCGTGAGGCCGCGCGGCAGTTCCATGCCATCTGGGGCGGGGGGGAGCCCTTCGACAGCCTGCCCCAGCGGATGCAAGATTATATGAGCGACCGGATCCATCTCATCACCGCGCCCTGGCCGATGGTGCTGGACGACAGCCCGGGCCTGCTGGCGCCGGGCCGGCTGGAGGCGATCCGCGCGCCTGTGCTGCTGGTCGAGGGCAATCTGTCACCGCCGATCGTGTCGGCGGTCAATGCGGCGCTGGCCCGTCGCCTGCCGCGCGCCAGCCGCATGACCGTGCCCGAAGCGGGCCATATGCTGCCGATCAGCCATCCGGTGCAACTCGCCGCGCTGGTAACGGCGCATCTGGCGGCCAGCTGACCCCTCCTTTGGCGCGCGTCGGGCTTTCGCCCACGACGAGCGACGCAGTAGACGAGGAGTTTTCCCCAGAGCTATCCCCGAAGCGCGGCCAGGAAGCTGTCGACATCGGCCTCGGTCGTTGACCAGCTGGCCACCAGCCGCGCCCGTTCGCGGCCCATCGGCGCGGGATAGGGGTAATACATCGCCCCCGCAGCCTCCAGCCGGGCATGGGTACCTTCGGACCATTCGGGAAACAGGATATTGGCCTCGACCGGATGCACCAGATCAGCCTCTGGCATCTGCGCCAGCCCGCGCGCCAGACGCGCGCCCATGGCATTGGCATGGGCGGCCAGCTTCAGCCACAGCCCATCCTCCAGATAGGCGGTCATCTGGGCCGAGAGGTAACGGTGCTTTGACATCAGATGCCCCGCCCGCTTGCGCCGCAGTTCGAATTCCCAGGCCTTTGCCGGATCAAAGATCACCACAGCCTCGACGCCAAGGCAGCCGTTCTTGGTGCCGCCAAAGGACAGCACATCGACGCCCGCCTTCCACGTCATCTCTGCCGCCGTCGCCCCGGTGGCAACAAGCGCATTGGCAAAGCGCGCGCCATCCAGATGCACCGGCAGGCCATGCGCCTTGGCCACCGCCGCGAGGGCAGCAACTTCGGCCACCGAATGCACCGTGCCCGCCTCGGTCACGTTGGTGATCGACACCGCGCCGGGCTGCACCCCGTGCACGCCCGCGCCCCTGGCCCGCAGGATCGCCGCCTCCAGCGCCTCCGGTTCCATCCGGCCCTGCGCGCCGCCGACCAGCACCAGCTTTGCGCCCGAGGTGTAGAATTCCGGCGCGCCACATTCATCTTCGGCGATATGGGCATGTGTATGGCAGAACACCGCCCCCCAAGGCGGCGTCAGCAGCGCCAGCGACAGCGCATTGGCCACGGTGCCGGTGGTCACCAGAAAGACCGCCGCCTCGGGGGCCTCGAACAGGTCGCGCAGCTGATCGCGCACCTTGTCCATCAGCGCGTCGGCGCCATAGCTGCGGGCATAGCCGTCATTGGCGCGGGCCACGGCGGCCATGATCTCGGGCGCGGCCCCGCTGGCATTGTCAGAGGTGAACCACATCGTCAAAGCTCTTCCTGAAAGATGTAATCATCCCAGTCATCTTCGGCCACCACCGCCTCGGACACGGTCTTGTTGCGCATCGAATGGCCGGTTTTGTGGGTGCTTTCGGGGTCGCCTGTGACCAGAGGGTGCCAGTCGGGCAGGGGCTTGCCCTGGCCCAGCAATTTGTAGGCGCAGGTCGCCGGCAGCCAATAGGCGATGCGCGGAATGGTTTTCGGGTTCAGCCGGATACATTCGGGCACATGGGTAAAGCGGTTGGCATAATCGCCGCAGCGGCAGGTCGCATCATCCAGAAGCCGACAGGCCACGCGGGTGTATTCCACCTCGCCCGTGTCCTCGTATTCGATCTTGTTCAGGCAGCACTTGCCGCAGCCATCGCAGAGCGCCTCCCATTCGGGGGCGGTCATCTTCTTCAGCGGGACGGTTTCCCAGAACCGGGGGCGCAGGTTTTCCATGGCCCCAAACTGGCCTTTCGGCGGGAAAAAGGGAAGGGCGATTTCCGTGCGGA
>JALQYS010000426.1 GCA_023254015.1 Paracoccaceae bacterium | reverse complement strand
TCCGCCGAGAGAATGGGTTGGACTATGGCCCCGATGACATCGTGGTGGCCAACGGGGCCAAGCAGATCATCTTCAACGCCCTGATGGCGACGCTGAACGAGGGCGACGAGGTCATCACCCCCGCGCCCTATTTCGTTTCTTATCCCGAGATGACCAAGCTTTTGGGCGGCGTGCCCGTCATGCCGGTTTGCGGTGCCGATACCGGCTTTCGCCTGACGCCAGAGGTGCTTGAGGCGGCAATCACACCCCGCACCAAATGGCTGTTTCTGAACATGCCGGGCAATCCGTCGGGTGCGGCCTATTCCCTGCAAGAACTGCAGGCGCTGGGCGCGGTGCTGGCCCGGCACCCCCATGTGCTGATCCTGTCGGATGAGATTTACGAGCATATCCTGTTCGATGGCCGCGCATTTGTCAGCTTCGGCAAGGCCTGCCCCGAGCTCAAGGAGCGCACGCTGATCGTCAATGGCGTGGCCAAGGCCTATGCCATGACCGGCTGGCGCGTGGGCTATGCGGCGGGGCCTGCACCTTTGCTCAAGGCGATGAATACGGTGCAAAGCCAGTCGGTCACTTCGGTTGCCGCGCCCATGCAGGCGGCGGCGCTGGCCGCCTTGACCGGTCCGCAAGACTGCATCCCGGCCTTCCGCGCCGCCTTTCAGCGCCGGCGCGATCTGGTGGTGGCCGCTGTGGCGCAGATTCCGGGTCTGACCCTGCCCGCTCCGGAAGGGGCGTTCTACGCCTACATCGGCTGCGCCGAGCTGATCGGCAAACTGACCCCGGGGGGCGAGGTCTTGGCCGACGACACCGCCGTTGTGGCCTATTTGCTGCACGAGGCCCATGTCAGCGCCGTTCCCGGCGCCGCCTATGGCCTGTCGCCCTTCTTCCGCATCTCGACCGCCACCTCGGACGCGGTGCTGACCGAAGCCATGGCCCGCATCGCCCGCGCCGTTGCCAGGCTGAGGCCCGCACCATGACCCAGCAGTTTGACAGGATCCTTATAACAGGGGCGGCGGGCCGGCTGGGCACCGAGTTGCGCCGGGGCCTTGCGCCTTTGGCGCGCAAGTTGCGGCTGGCCGACGCCGTCCCGATCCCCGACCTGCAACCGCACGAAGAGGCCCAGATCTTTGATCTGGCCGATGAGGCGGCAGTGCATGCGGCGACCCAAGGCGTTGATTCCATCGTGCACTTCGGCGGCGTGCCTCTGGAGCGCAGCTGGGACAGCATCCTGAACGCCAATATCCGCGGCAGCTATCACGTCTATGAGGGCGCCCGCAAAGCTGGCGTCAAGCGCGTGGTCTATGCCAGCTCTGTCCATGCCATCGGCTATCACCGGCTGGACGATCACATAGACGCCAATGCGCCGCACCGTCCCGATGGGCTTTATGGTCTGTCGAAATGCTTCGTCGAGGATCTGGGTCGGCTTTACTGGGACAAGTTCGGCCTTGAAACCGTGGCGCTGCGCATCTTTTCATCCTTTCCCCAGCCGACCGACCGCCGCATGCTGTGGTCGTGGCTGTCGTTCGACGATTGCGTGCGGCTGGTGACGGCTGCCCTGACCGCCCCGAATGTCGGCTTTACCATTGCCCATGGCATTTCCGACAATACCATGAAGGTTGTCGACAATCATCTGTCCGACCATCTGGGTTGGCACCCCCGCGACAACACCGAACCCTTCCGCGCCAGCGTGGAAGCAAACACCCCGGCCCCCGATCCCCAGGCCCCCGCCGTGCAACATCTTGGCGGATGGTTTGTCGATCTTGGCCACCCTGATGACGAGGCAAAGGCATGAAGCAAAGCTATGACGTGGTGATCGTGGGCGGGGCCGTAATCGGCTCGGCCGTCGCCTATTTCCTGATGGCCAATCCCGATTTCAAAGGATCGGTCCTGATCGTAGAGCGTGACCCGTTCTTCGCCAAGGCTTCGACCAGCCTGTCGGCCGCCTCGATCCGCACCCAGTTTTCAAACGCGATCAACGTCAAGATCAGCCAGTTCGGGTCCGAGTTCATCCGCGATTTCGCCACGACCATGCAGGTTGCCGGAGAGCCCGCGCCAGAGCTGAACTTCCATTCCGGCGGCTATCTGTTTCTGGCCAATACGCCGGAACAAGAGCTGATCCTGCGCGAAAACCACGAGGTCCAGAAGTCTTGCGGCGCCGATGTGGTCTTGTGGACCCAGGAAGAGCTGCACCGCGCCTTCCCGCATCTGAATGTCGATGACATCACGCTGGCCTCTTATGGCCAGTCGGGCGAGGGATGGTTCTCCAACACCGGGCTGATGAACGGCTTCCGCGCCAAGGCGCGCGAGCTGGGGGCCGATTACATCCATGACGAGGTGGTGGCGATCGCCCGCGATGGCGCCCGCGTTACCTCGGTCACGCTGAAATCGGGCGCGGTGTTGCAGGCGGGGACTGTGGTCAACGCCTCGGGCCCGCGTGCGGCGCTGACGGCGCGGATGGCAGGTCTTGATGTGCCGGTCGAACCGCGCAAGCGTACCCTGTTCGTCTTCGACTGCGCCAAGTCGCCCGAAGGCAGCGCCACAGTGAATGGTGGGCGTATGCCGCTGATGATCGACACTTCTGGCACCTTCGTGCGCCCCGAGGGCCGGTATTTCCTGGCCGGTTGCCCGCCGGTCGAAGACCCCGCCACCGACTGGGACGATTTCGAACCGCGTTGGGAAGAGTTCGAAGAGATCATCTGGCCGACGCTGGCCAACCGTTCACCGGGGTTCGAGGCGATCAAGCTGGTGAACCAATGGGCCGGGCACTATGATTTCAACACGCTGGACCACAACCTGATCGTGGGTCGCCACCCCGAGGTGACGAACTTCATCTTTGCCAACGGCTTCTCGGGTCACGGGCTGCAGCAAGGCCCCGCAGCGGGGCGGGCGGTGTCGGAACTCATCACCTATGGCGGCTATCGCACG
>JALQYS010000425.1 GCA_023254015.1 Paracoccaceae bacterium | reverse complement strand
GCCAATGGCACTGGCGTTGCCGCGCAGCGTCACCTCGCCGGTCATGGCGATGTCCTTGCGCACGGGAATCCCCGTCAGCACCGAGACAATCGCCGTCACCATCGCCAGCCCCGCACTCGGCCCATCCTTGGGCGTTGCCCCATCGGGAACGTGCACATGGATGTCCATTGTCTCGAACTTAGGCGGCTTCACCCCGAGTTGCGGTGAGACCGAACGGACATAGCTCGAGGCGGCCTCGATCGATTCCTTCATCACCTCGCCCAGCTTGCCGGTGGTCTTCATCCGGCCCTTGCCGGGCAGGCGCAGCGCCTCGATCTGCAGAAGGTCGCCGCCAACGCTGGTCCAGGCCAGACCGGTGACGACACCGACCTGATCTTCCTTCTCGGCCAGACCATAGCGGTGGCGCTGGACGCCCAGGTATTCCTCGACCTTGGTCTCATCGACCGAAACCGCCTTGGCCTTCTTCTTGAGGATATCCGTCACGGCCTTGCGGGCCAGCTTGGCGATCTCGCGTTCCAGATTCCGCACGCCCGCCTCGCGGGTGTAATAGCGGATGACATGGGTCAGCGCGGCATCGGAGACCTCGAACTCGCCCTTCTTCAGACCGTTCGCCTCAACCTGTTTCGGCAACAGGTGCTGGCGCGCGATCTCGCGCTTTTCATCCTCGGTGTAGCCGGCGACCGAAATGATCTCCATCCGGTCCAGAAGCGGGCCCGGCATGTTGTACGAGTTCGCGGTCGTGATGAACATCACGTTCGAGAGGTCATATTCGACCTCCATATAGTGATCGACGAAGGTCGAGTTCTGTTCAGGGTCCAGCACCTCCAGCATCGCAGACGCCGGATCGCCCCGGAAATCCTGGCCCATCTTGTCGATTTCATCCAGGAGGATCAGCGGGTTGGTGGTTTTCGCCTTTTTCAGCGCCTGAATGATCTTGCCGGGCATGGAGCCGATATAGGTCCGCCGGTGGCCGCGGATTTCGGATTCGTCGCGCACCCCGCCAAGGCTGATGCGGATGAACTCGCGCCCCGTGGCCTTGGCGACCGACCGGCCAAGCGAGGTTTTCCCCACGCCGGGCGGGCCGACGAGGCACAGGATCGGGCCTTTCAGTTTCGCGCTGCGCGCCTGCACCGCCAGATATTCGACGATGCGCTCCTTGACCTTTTCAAGGCCATAGTGATCGGCATCCAGCACCTTTTGCGCGGCGTTCAGGTCTTTCTTGACGCGGGATTGTTCGCCCCACGGCACGCCCAAGAGCCAGTCAAGATAGTTGCGCACGACGGTCGCCTCTGCGCTCATCGGGCTCATCGATTTCAGCTTCTTGAGCTCGGCCTCGGCCTTCTCCCGCGCCTCTTTCGAGAACTTGGTGGCCTTGATCCGCTCTTCCAGCTCCTTCAGCTCGTTCTGGCCGTCCTCGCCATCGCCCAGCTCCTTCTGAATGGCCTTCATCTGCTCATTCAGATAATACTCGCGCTGGGTCTTCTCCATCTGGGTTTTCACCCGCGACTTGATCTTCTTTTCAACCTGCAGGACCGACATTTCGCCCTGCATGTGGCCATAGACCTTTTCCAGCCGTTCCGACACGTCCAGCGTTTCAAGGATCGCCTGTTTCTGGGCCACATCGATGCCCAGATGGCCTGCCACCAGATCGGCCAGCCGCGCCGGGTCGCGGGTTTCCGACACCGCGCCAAGCGCCTCTTCAGGGATGTTCTTGCGGATCTTGGCGTAGCGTTCGAATTCCTCGGCAACGGCGCGCAAAAGCGCGTCGACGGCGGCCTTGTCGCCCTCAACCTCGACCAGACGCTCGGCACGGGCCTCGAAGAAAGACGGGTTTTCGACGAATTCGGTGATCGTGACCCGCGACTTGCCCTCGACCAGCACCTTCACGGTGCCGTCGGGCAGTTTCAGCAGTTGCAGAACATTCGCCAGAACCCCGGTGCGATAGATGCCCTCGGTCGCGGGGTCATCGATCGACGGGTCGATCTGGCTGGACAAAAGGATCTGCCGGTCATCCGCCATCACCTCTTCCAGCGCGCGGACCGACTTTTCGCGGCCCACGAAGAGAGGAACGATCATATGCGGGAAAACCACGATGTCGCGCAGCGGCAGAACCGGATGGGTCGTGGCGGTGAAATCAGTCATCTTGTGTTTCCTTGTCGGCAGGACGGCCCCACCCCGGCTATCGGCAGCGTTCCGGCCATCCCCTTGGCCCTTTTACTTGGGGTCGGCACCAAAGGGAGTCAACCTGCCCCATCCATCACATTTTGCGCTTATGGCCTGAGGACGGCAAGGCAGGAAATGCCGCGATTTTTCGCAGGCCCCGTCCCTCCTCGGGCGCCTTCGGCTTCTCGTCGTGACCGCCCCCGGCGAGGAGTGGCGAAGCCATCGACGAGCCCGATCTCAGAGAGGTTCGATATCGCCCGCGGCCCGTCGGGCGTGAAACTCGGCCACGAAAGCGGCCAGCTGTTGCCCGGCAATCGCGTCGCGCAGGCCCTGCATCAATTCCTGGAAATAATGTAGGTTGTGCCAGGTCAGCAGCATTGATCCGATGATCTCATCGGCCTTGACCACATGGTGCAGATAGGCGCGGGAGTAATTCCGGCAGGCCGGGCAGGTGCAGGCGGCATCCAGCGGGCGCGGGTCGTCCTTGTGGGGGGCTTTTTTCAGGTTCCCCGCGCCCATGCGCGTCCAGGCTTGTCCCGTGCGCCCCGAGCGCGTGGGCAGCACGCAATCCATCATGTCGATGCCGCGCTCGACGGCCCCCACGATATCATCCGGCTTGCC
>JALQYS010000400.1 GCA_023254015.1 Paracoccaceae bacterium | reverse complement strand
GCCCTGCATCACCCATGTCGATTTCGACGAAACCCCCGAGGGCTGGCGCGCGCGCCCCGGGCTGATGGCCAGCCTGCCGCCCATCGTCGAGGCGGACTATCACGCCATGGTGCTGGGCACGCGCGATTATCTGGCCAAATGCGGCTTTTCCAAGGTTGTGCTGGGCCTGTCGGGCGGGATCGATTCGGCGCTGGTGGCGGCGATTGCGGCCGATGCTATCGGGGCGCAGAATGTGCGCTGCGTGATGTTGCCCTCGCGCTTTACCTCGGCGACCTCGCTGGAGGATGCGGCGGGCGTGGCGCGCGCGCTGGGCTGCCGGCTGGACACGGTGCCGATTTCCGGCCCGCAAGAGGCCGTGGGCGAGGCTTTGGCGGGGCTCTTCACCGGCACCGCGCCCGGCATCACCGAGGAGAATATCCAAAGCCGCCTGCGCGGGGTGCTGTTGATGGCCCTGTCGAACAAGTTCGGCGAGATGCTGCTGACCATCGGCAACAAATCGGAAATGGCCGTGGGCTATTGCACGATCTACGGCGACATGAACGGCGGCTACAACCCGTTGAAAGACCTCTACAAGACCCGGGTCTTTGCCACCTGCCGCTGGCGCAACGAAAACCACCGCGACTGGATGAAGGGGCCGGCCGGCGTGGTCATTCCCCCGCGCGTGATCGACAAACCCCCTTCAGCCGAGCTGCGCGAGAACCAGAAGGATCAGGACAGCCTGCCCCCCTACGACGTGCTGGACGACATCCTGGAAGGGTTGATCGAAGAGGATCTGTCGGTGGCCGAAATCGTGGCGAAAGGCCATGACCGGGCGATCGTGAAGAAGGTCGAGCACCTGCTTTATATCAGCGAATACAAGCGCTTCCAGTCCGCCCCCGGCACGCGGCTGACCAGAAAGGCGCTGTGGCTGGATCGCCGCTATCCGATGGCGATGCGCTGGCGGGATGAGGGGTAGCGGAATTCGCGCGAATTCCGGCTGCGATTTCCGGGCGGAAATCGGACTAGACGGCTGACAGCGTGACCTCTGGCAAAAGCCGCGCCACATCCTCGCCCCGGCAAAGCGCCGTGGCCGGCGTCATTACGGCGGCGGCCGCGGCGGCGGTGCCAAGGGCCAGCGCGCCGTGCCAGTCCTGCCCGCGCGACCGGGCCAGCACCAGACCGGCGACGAAACTGTCGCCCGCGCCAACGGCGCTGACCACCTCGACATGGGGCGGCCGCGCGATCAGGCGCCCTTCCTGGCTGGCCATCACATTGCCCTCGGCCCCGCGCGCGATCAGGATCACCTGCGCCACGCCAGCGCAGGCCAGACCTTGGGCGAAATCGGCAGTGTCGTGCGGGCTGACCAGCTTTTTCCCGGCCAGGGTTTCGGCCTCATCGCTGTCCATCCGCAGGACGGCGAGACCGGGGATCGGGCGATCGAAGGCACAGGCCAGCCCCCGGCCCGACGTGTCCAGCACCACCGCCACGCCCGGAGCCGCGGCGACCAGATGGGCGGGGAAATCATCGGGCACGCCCGGTGGCTGGCTGCCCGAGATCACAACAATCCCGCCGGGCCGGGCGCTGTCGCGCAGCGCGGCAAGAGCGCGGGCCTGATCCTCGGCGCCCCACTCCGGGCCGGGCATGACAAAGCGGAACTGCCGCCCGGTCTCGTCCTCGGTCACGGTCAGCGAGCGGCGCGTGGCCCCGGGGCTGTGCAGCACGCGGTGGCAGATGCCCTCGGCGGTCAGTCGCGCGGCCAGCTCCTGGCCCACCGCGCCGCCCAGCGCCACCAGCGCCAGCGACTGCCCCTCCATGTGACGGATTGCACGTGACACGTTCAGCCCGCCGCCCCCCGGATCGACCGTCGGTGCGGCGCAGCGCAGCTTTTGCCCCGGCGTCACTCGCGGCACATGCGTCGCCTCGTCCAGCGCGGGGTTCAGCGTCAGCGTCAGGATCGGCAGATCGCCCATCTATTCAACGAATTCGACAGTGTTTTCAAAGCTGCCCACCTTGGCCGAGTTCTTGTCGCGCAAGGTCGTCTGCAGGATATAGCGGCCCGGCGAAATGCCTTCGAGGTTGTAGGTCAGGTTCGCCTGGAATTCGCGGTTGGGATAGCGCGAGGTCAGGTCCAGCTCGGTCAGGTTCTGCAGATCGGCCAGAACCTCGCCCATCTCGGTCATCACCTTGAGATCGACGAAAAAGCCGATGGAATACAGGCCCTCGCCGGGGGTGCCATAGCCAAAGCCCATCGGTTCGGCATAGATCAAGACCGGCTCGCCCAGCTTGAACTTCTCATCGGGGCGGGGGTTGTAGATGCCATAGCCCGAGGCCGGTTCGACCAGAAGCGCGGTCTCGCCGATGGCAAGGCCGGTCGTCGCCTCCCAGGTCTTGCCCAGAACGTCGCGTGCGGCGGCAAGTGCCGCCACGTCATCGCCTGATCCCAGAAGGCTTTCCACTTCTACCGCCTTGTCGGCAATCTCTCCTGCCAGGCCTGCAAGAGGGAACAGGCTGCAGGTCAGGAAGGCGGCTGTGGCAATGGCATTCCGGGCAGAAGTCATGGCTTGTCCTTGGGCTTGCGTGCATGCCGGCAAGGCATGCCACACCATGATAGCGGCAGGCGGGGCCTGGGGCCAAGGGCGAAGATCACTGTGGCGGCTTTGCGCGATGGCGCACAGGATTGGTGCAAAGCTTTGGAATGGTGCACGGCTTCAAAGAGACTAGATATGCGGCATCGAAATCACCACATCCAGCCGGAGCCTGAAATGTCCAACGTCAAACTCGCCATCCTGTTCTATTCCACCTATGGCACCAACCACGCCATGGCCCAGATCGCCGCCGACGCCGCCCGCGCCGCCGGGGCCGAAGTGCGCCTGCTGCGCATTGCCGAAACCGCCCCCGCCGACGTGGTGAACGGTCAGGACGCCTGGAAAGCGGCGGCTGAAAAGCAGACCGACCTGCCGGTCGCCACGGCTGAAGACATGGAATGGGCCAATGCCTACCTCTTCAGCGCACCGACCCGTTTCGGCAACGCGCCCTCGCAGCTGCGTGCCTTCATCGACACGCTGGGCGGCGTGTGGTTCCAGGGCAAGCTGGCCAACAAGGCGGTCAGCGCCATGACCAGCGCACAGAACACCCATGGCGGCCAGGAGGCCACGCTGCTGAGCCTCTACACCACGTTCCTGCACTGGGGCTCGATCATCGTTGCGCCGGGCTTTACCGATGCATCGATCTTTGCCGCCGGCGGCAACCCCTATGGCTATAGCCACACCCAGGGTGCCGAGCTGGACGACAAGGCCAAGGCGGCGATTGGCCACCAGGCCAAGCGCCTTGTCGAGATCGCGGCCAAGCTGGCCTGATCCTGCAGCCTCGTCGTCGACTGCGTCGCTCCTCGGCGGGGCGGCGCAACGACGAGAAGCCGAAGGCGCCCGAGGAGGGCGCCTTTGGTCGTTCAGAGCATCAGTTGATAGCTTGCGGGCACATAGCGGAAGCCGTCGCCCTGCGCCTCGACATAGCCCAGTCCCGGAAACGGCATGTGATAACCGATGAAGGGGATCCTTTCGGCGGCGATCATGCCGAAAAGCGCCTTGCGCGTCGCAGCCGCAGCTGCCTTGTCGGCATCAAACCGCACCTCCCAGTCCGGATGGGCCAGCGACCAGATGTAATGGTTCGCCGTGTCTGCGGTGATCGCCAGACGCTTGCCCTCGCTTTCCAGCAGATAGGCCATATGCCCCGGCGAATGGCCAAAGGCCGCCATCGCCGTCACGCCGGAGACGACGCTGCCACCATCGTCCAACATGGTCATCTTGTCGTTCAGCGGTTTCACCTTGGTGTCAAAGCCCTCGTTCGCGGCCGCGGACCAGTGGTTGTGCTCGATCGCGCCAGTGACGTAGCGGGCATTCGCGAAGGTCGGCGCGGCCGTGCCCATCAACCCGCCGATATGGTCGCCGTGCATGTGGGTCAGCACCACTACATCGATCTGATCGGGTGTCACGCCGGCGGCGGCCAACGCAGCGGTGACGCCTTCGGGCGCAAGGCCGGTGTCAAACAGCACAAGTTCGGTGCCGGTATTGACCAGCGTCGGCGTGAAAAAGTTCATTGCCTTGTCGACGGGCAGAAAGGCCGCATCCGAGGCGGCGGCGAATTCGGCATCGCTGACGTTCAGGCCAAAGGTCTCGCGCGGGGTGTCGTTCAGGCGACTGCCGGCAAGCAGTGTGGTGACTTCAAACGCGCCAAGGGCAAAGCGGTGAAAGCTGGCGCTGGCGGGGCCAAGTTTTTCGGCCTTGGCCAGCGCAGGCTTTGGGGCAAGCCCGGCCAAGGGCAGGGCGGCAGCGGCCATGAGGGCATGACGGCGGGTCAGCTGGGTCATCGGGTGTCCTCCTGTTGGATGGACAAAGAGTAGGGCCAGCCCGGGGGCAGTCGCCTCAAGATTGTGTGAGGCGCCCTGCATTTGCGCACAGCCACCTGTGCGTCACATCCCTTGCGCCCCGCCTATGCGCCTATTCCCACCAGCGATCGATCTGCGCGATGTCGGCGTCGGACCAGCCGAAGTGATGGGCGAATTCATGCACGACAACATGGGTCACCAGATCGGCCAGCGCGACATCGCCGCGTTCGATCCATTC
>JALQYS010000376.1 GCA_023254015.1 Paracoccaceae bacterium | reverse complement strand
CCCCTGCATGCGGCGCGGCTGTGCGAAAAGCTGGGGATTGACCGCTGCCTTGTGCCGTCGGGGGCTGGCGTGGGGTCTGCCATCGGGTTCCTGAAAGCCCCCTTCGGATATGAGGCTTTGGCGTCAAAGGTCACCCGGCTTTCCGCCTTTGATCCCGCCACGGTGAACGCGATGCTGGCCGATCTTTGCGCTACGGCAGAGCGGTTTGTGCGGGTCGGCGCAACCGGGGCGATCCGGCGCGAGATCACCGGCTTCATGCGCTATGTGGGGCAGGGGTGGGAAATCCCCGTGCCGCTGCCCGACCGTCCCTTTGTTGCCGGGGATGCGGCCGCCCTGCGCGAGGCTTTCCGCGCCGCCTATGCCCGCCATTTCGGCCGCGCCATCGACGGCATGGACGGGTTGGAGATTGAAGTCGTCACTTGGTCGGTGCGCGCCGAGGATACCCTTCCCGCGCTCGCCCGCCAGGCCCTTGCCCTTGGCGGACAGGATACCTCCGTGACGCTCTCACGCGCGGTGTTCGATCCGGCCAAGGGCAAGCCCCTGCCGACCGCCATCCTTGCCCGCGACAGATTGGCGACGGGTCAGCGGGTGCAGGGCCCGGCAGTGATTGTCGAACGCGAAACCTCCACCGTTGTCACCTCACCCTTCGATGCGGTGATGCAAAGCGATGGCTCGCTTTTGTTGGTGCGAAAGGGGGGCGGGAAATGACCGATCAGACCCGAGAAATTCGCATGCAGGTCATGTGGAACCGCCTGATCTCGGTGGTCGAAGAACAGGCGATGACCCTTCTGCGCACCGCCTTTTCCACCTCCGTCCGCGAGGCGGGCGATCTTTCGGCAGGCGTGTTCGATCCGCAGGGCCGGATGCTGGCCCAGGCCGTCACCGGCACACCGGGTCACGTGAACACCATGGCCGAGGCGGTGGGGCATTTCATCGCCGCCATTCCGCGAGACCGGATGTATCCGGGCGATACCTATGTGACCAATGACCCCTGGCTGGGCACCGGGCATCTGCACGACATCACCATGGTCTCGCCGTCGTTCAAGGGCGACCGGCTGGTCGGGTTCTTTGCCTGCACCGCCCATGTGGTCGATGTTGGCGGGCGTGGCTTTGGGGCGGATGGCAAGTCGGTCTACGAGGAAGGCATCCAGATTCCGATCCTGAAATTCGCTGAACGGGGTGCGGTGAACGAAACCCTTCTGGCCTTCCTGCGGGCCAATGTGCGCGAACCGGGGCAGGTGGTGGGGGATTTCTACTCGCTCGCCGCCTGCAATGAGGTCGGCCACCGTCGTCTGATCGACATGATGGCCGAGATCGGGCTTGAGACGCTGGACGATCTGGGCGCCTTCATCTTTGCCCGCACGCGCGCGGCGATGCTGGATCGGGTGCGCGCCTTGCCGCAGGGAGAATGGTCGAACAGGCTGGATACCGATGGCTACGACGCCCCGGTGCGGCTGGCGGCGACGGTGCGGATCGCGGGGGACGAGGTGAATGTCGATTTCAGCGGCACTGATGGGGTCCATCCGCATGGCATCAACGTGCCGCTCACCTATACCAAGGCCTATGCCACCTATGCGCTGAAATGTGTGGTTGCCCCCGAAATCCCGAACAACTGGGCCTCGCTCGAGGCGTTTACCGTCTCAAGCCCGGAAAACATCCTGAACGCCCCGCGCCCCGCGCCTGTGTCTGTGCGCCATGTCATCGGCCATCTTGTGCCCGATCTGGTGCTGGGCGCCTTGGCGCAGGCGCTGCCGGGGCGGGTGCTGGCAGAAGGGGCGGCGGCGCTTTGGAACATCCACATGTCAGTGCGCCCGGTCACGGGCGCGACGGGCAGGCGTGCCGAAATCCTGATGTTCAACTCGGGCGGCATGGGCGCGCGTCCGGGGCTGGACGGGTTGTCGGCCACCGCCTTCCCGTCGGGTGTGATGACCATGCCCATCGAAGCGACCGAGCAGGTTGGCCCGGTGATTGTCTGGCGCAAGGAATTGCGAGCAGACAGCGGTGGAGACGGAGAATATCGCGGTGGATTGGGTCAAATCATCGAGATTGAACCGCTAAAGGACCACGAGTTCGACTTTTCTGCGATGTTTGATCGCGTCAATCATCCTGCAAGGGGCCGCAATGGCGGCAAGGATGGCGCGGCGGGCATCGCGGCGCTGGATGATGGAACGCCGCTCAGGCCAAAGGGCTGGCAGCATGTGCCCCCCGGGCGCAGGCTGGTGTTGCATCTGCCCGGCGGTGGGGGCTATGGCGATCCTGCAAGGCGGGACGCGGGCGCGCGGGAAACCGATGTGCGCCGGGGCTATGTCAAAGGGGCCGGGAAATGAGCTATATCGCAAACCGTCTGGCGGCTGTGAAACCGTCGGCGTCAATGGCCGCCTCGATGGCCGCCAAGGCGCTGCGCGCGACCGGGGTGGATGTGATCGATCTTGGTCTGGGTGAACCGGATTTCCCCACGCCCGCCCATGTGGCCGAGGCGGCGCATCGGGCGGCGCTGGCCGGAGAAACCCTGTATACCGCCGCCGCCGGAACCCCAGCGCTGCGTGCGGCTGTGGCCGAAAAGCTCCGCCGAGAGAATGGGTTGGACTATGGCCCCGATGACATCGTGGTGGCCAACGGGGCCAAGCAGATCATCTTCAACGCCCTGATGGCGACGCTGAACGAGGGCGACGAGGTCATCACCCCCGCGCCCTATTTCGTTTCTT
>JALQYS010000322.1 GCA_023254015.1 Paracoccaceae bacterium | reverse complement strand
CAGATCAAGCCCGCCACCGGACTGGAGATTGACGGCTTTACCTTGGGCGAAAAGCTGCATACCGGCGGCTTTGCCACGATCTGGGAGGTGACGCATCCGCTGTATCGCACGCCGATGGTGATGAAGGTGCCGACCATCCTTGATGGCTTCGATGCCCCCACCATCGTGGGCTTTGAGGTGGAGCAGATGATCATGCCGCGCCTGACCGGGCCGCATGTGCCGCGCGTCATGGGGCAGGGCGATTTCTCGCAGATGGCCTATATCGTGACCGAGCGCATCCCCGGCGCGTCGATGTGGGCGCTGGCCAAACGCGCGCCCCTGCCGATTGACGAGCTGATCGAGGCGGCCGCGCGCATGGCGCAGGCCGTGCATGACCTGCACCGCCAGCATGTCATCCACCTTGACCTGAAGCCCGACAATTTCCTCCAGCGCCCCTCGGGCGAGATGGTGCTGATCGATTTCGGCCTGTCGCGGCACGACCATCTGCCCGACCTTCTGGCCGAGGAATTCACCATTCCCATGGGCACCTTCCCCTATATCGCGCCCGAACAGATCCTGCGGCAGCGCGGCGATCTGCGCAGTGATCTTTATGGGCTGGGGGCGATCATCTATCACCTAGCCACCGGCAAGATGCCTTTTGGCGAGCCCGAGACCATCAAGCAGGTGCGCCAGCGGCTGTGGCGCGATCCGGTACCGCCGCGTGCCCTGCGCACCGAAATCCCCGAATGGCTGCAGGAAATCATCCTGCGCGCGATGGAGGTTGATCCCGCCCGCCGCTATCAGTCGGCCGCGCAGATGATCTTTGACCTGACCCATCCGATGCAGGTGCGCCTGACCGAGCGCGCCCACAAACTGGCGCAGGACGGGTTCTGGACGGTGTGGAAGCGCAAGCGGGCGATGAAAAAGGTCAAATCGCTGGGCGCGCCGATCTCGATGGCCGGGCAGATCGACCGGGCGCCGATCCTGCTGGTTGCCGTCGATCTCTCGCCCGAGATGGAGCCCCTGTCGCACAACCTGTTCCTGTCGGTGAAGCGGATGCTCATCATCCAGCCCGACGCCCGGGTGGCTTGCGTCAATGTCATCAAGACCGCGCGGCTTGGCATCGACCAGACCACCGACGAGGCGGGCAACCACCTGCATGTCAGCCGTCTGGTCGGGCTGAAATCCTGGGCCGACGGCTTTGATCTGCCCGATGACCGGCTGACCTATTCCATTCTGGAAAACACCGATCCGGCAACCGCGATCCTTGAACATGCCGAGGCGATCGAGGCCGATCACATCATGATGGGCGCGCGCGGCCATTCGACGGCCCGGCGCTTTCTGGGGTCGGTCTCGGCCCGCGTGGTGGCCGAGGCATCCTGTTCGGTCACCGTGATCCGCCGTCCCGAAAAGCGCCGCAGCGAAGAGGCGACTGAAGTTGCCGCCTGACAGTGCCCCGCGGCGGCATCAGCCGCCGAACCAGCCTTGAACCGTGCGGGCGCCGCCCGAGACGTCCTCACCGACGCCCGCGATGGTGTTGCAGGCCGTCAGGCTGGCCAGAATCAGGACAAGCGCGATGTGTTTCATTCTTCGATCCAGAGGGTTTCCGGGTTGAAGCCGGGATAGAAGCCATAGATGGGCAGTTTTGACGGATAGTGCAAGCGCGCGTCATGGGCAATCCGGTCACGGTCGGAATACCAGATCGGCACCACATAGCGCCCCGCGGTCAGGATCCGGTCCAGAGCCTGCACGGCGGCGCGGAAGGTCTCGGGGTCATGGGTGGCCAGAATCGTGTCGATCATCGCATCCACCGCCGCGCTGCGGATGCCCGGCAGGTTGCGCGATCCGGGCTGCCCGGCCTGTTCCGCCCCCCAGTAAAGCCGCTGCTCATTGCCCGGCGACAGGCTGAGCACGCGCAGCATATGGGTCATGTCAAAGTTGAAATCATTAATCCGCTGCTTGTAGATCGCGGCATCCACCGTCTGCACCCGCGCGGCGATGCCCAGCCGCTTCAGCGCCTCGACATAGATACTGGCGGCCGCGATCATGTCATCGGCGCCGTTCTGCAACAGGATTTCAAAGGCAAAGGGCTGACCCTTGGCATCGACAAGCCGGCCCTCCTCCACCCGCCAGCCCGCCTCTTCCAGAAGCGCCACCGCCCGGCGCAGGTTCTTGCGATTGGCCTCGGACCCGTCCGAGACGGGCAGGGCATAGCCCTCGATCGTGCCGGGGGGCAGGTCGGCGGCAAAGGGCTGCAACAGCTCCAGCACCTTGCCGGCGGCGGGGGTGGCGACATCGCCCGACAGCGCCGAGTTCGAGAAATAGGACTGGATGCGCGGCATCGCGCCCGCATTCAGATTGGCGTTCACCAGTTCGAAGTTGAAGGCAAGGATCAGCGCCTCGCGCACGCGCCAGTCGTCGAACGGTGGCTTGCGGCTGTTCATCGCAAAGCCCTCTATCCCCGAGGGCCGCTGATGGGGCAGTTCGGCCAGCTTCACCTTGCCCGCAGTCACGGCCGGATAGGAGAAATTGACCTGCCATTTGGCCGGATTCGTCTCGCGCCACAGCGTCAGCTCGCTCGCGCGAAACGCCTCGAACATGGTCGAGGCGGTGCCGAAATACTCCACCCGGATCTCGTCCAGATTGTGCAGACCGCGGTTGAAGGCCAGATCCTTGCCCCACCAGTCGGGATTTTTCCGGTAGGTGATCGCCTGGCCCGGCCTCACCTCGGCCACGACATAGGGCCCCGATCCGATGGGCGCCTCAAGGCTGGTCTCGTCAAAGCTGCGGCCCTGCCATTGGGCCTTTTTCAGCACCGGGCGCAGGCCCAGAATCAGCGGCAGCTCGCGGTCCTGCGCGTTGAAGGTAAAGCGCAGGCTGCGCGGCCCGGTCGCCTCGGCCCGGGCGATCTTTTTCCAAGCGCCCTGATAGCGCGGGCTGCCCAGCGTGCCCAGGGTCTCGAAGGACCACAGCACATCTTCCACGGTCACCGGGCTGCCATCGGAAAACCGCGCCTCGGGCCGCAGGGTGAATTCGACAAAGCTGCGGGCGTCATCGGTTTCCACCGATTCGGCCAGAAGGCCATAAAGCGTGAAGGGCTCGTCGATTGACCGGCCCATCAGGGTTTCCACCGTCAGCCCAGCCAGTTGGCCCGGTGCCTGCCCCTTGATGATGAACGGGTTAAGCGAATCGAATCCCCCCGATTCCCCCAGCGTCAGCCGTCCGCCCTTGGGTGCATCGGGGTTGGCATAGGGCAGCGCCACAAAATCGGGTGGCAGGGCCGGCTCGCCATACATAGCAATGCCATGCGACGGCGCGGCAAGGGCGGTTTGGGCCAAGCATGCTTGAAAAAGAAGGGCAAAAAGGCCGCGACGGGCCGGGGCGAGGAACCGCTGTGCCTGCTGTTTCATTCCGGCAACATTCCCTTCTTTCGGCCAGGTCTTTGCCCTTTCCTACGCGGGGTTTCTTGGCAATTCAAACTTTTAGCTTGGATCGGCCGGCAAGGCGGGCTATAAGATGCTTACTGCTCGATAGGTTTCTTGCCTGTATGAAACCTGCCTCAACGACTGAACGCCGGCCTTGCGCCGGCGTTTTTTTTCGTCTGTATGCCCGCGGCTTGCGTTCCTTTTCCGCGCTTGGGCGTCTAGGGTCTGGCACGCAGAAACCGAAGGAGACCCCGCCATGTCCATGCTTGCAGGCAAGACCGCTGTCATCACCGGATCGAATTCCGGCATCGGGCTGGGGGTTGCCGAGGAACTGGCGCGGGCGGGGGCAGATGTGGTGCTGAACAGCTTCACCGACCGGCCCGAGGATCACGACCTTGCCGCCGATCTGGGACGCCGGCACGGGGTGAAGGCCCGCTACATCGCCGCCGACATGTCGAAGGCCGAGGCCTGCCGGGCGCTGATCGAACAGGCTGGCGCCTGCGACATTCTGGTGAACAACGCTGGCATCCAGCATGTGGCCCCGGTGGAGGAGTTCCCGGTGGACAAGTGGAACCTGATCCTGGCCATCAACCTCAGTTCCGCCTTCCACACCTCTGCCATCGCCCTGCCGAAGATGCGCGCCCGGGGCTGGGGCCGGATCGTGAACATCGCCAGCGCCCATGGGTTGACGGCCAGCCCGTTCAAATCGGCCTATATCGCAGCCAAGCACGGGGTGGTGGGCCTGTCCAAGACCATCGCGCTGGAAACGGCGGGGCAGGGCATCACCTGCAACGCCATCTGCCCGGGCTATGTGCTGACCCCCTTGGTTGAGGCGCAGATCCCCGACCAGATGAAGGTGCACGGGATGGACCGCGAAACGGTGCTGCGCGAGGTGATGCTGACGCGCCAGCCCTCGCGCCAGTTCGCCACCACAGAACAGATCGGCGGGACGGTGGTCTATCTTTGCAGCCCCCATGCCGATCAGGTGACGGGCACCACGATTTCCGTCGATGGCGGCTGGACGGCGCTGTGAGGCGTCCGGAATTCTTGAAAGAATTCCGGTCCGGTTTCTGAAAAGAAACCGTCAGCGGGCGGCGACCGCCGCCTGCATCTGCTCTTTGGTGGCCGGATAGACCAGACCGGCCGAAACGATCAGCTTCACCGCCTCGTCGGCCTTGAGATCCAGCAGGATGACATCCTGCTCGGGCACAAAGATCAGCATGCCCGAGGTGAGCGGCGTCAGGCCGATGAACACGGCCACCATGCCCTCGCCATTCGGGAGTTTCTGGGCGATCTCGCCCTTGGGCCGGGTGGCCACCATGCCCACCGCCCAATAGCCCTCGCGCGGGAATTCGACGAGGCAGGTCCGTTCAAAATTCTTTTCCGACTTGGCAAAGAAGGTTTCGGTGATCTGCTTGACCCCCGAATAGACCGAGCGCACCAGAGGCACGCGGTCGACCACCTCTTCGGCCTTGCGCACCAGCGACCGGCCGATCAGCCCGCGCGCCAGCCAGCCGACAAGGGCGGTGGCCACAAGGAACACCAGCACCCCGACGCCGCGCACCGGGAAATTCGCCTCGGCGCCGAAAAACCGGTGCATCAGCGCCTCGGGCTGATAGGCGGCAGGGATCAGGGGCAGGATCCAGCCATCGATCCAGCCGATCACGCCCCAGACGACATAGATCGTCAGGCCGACGGGCAGAACCACCACAAGCCCGGTCAGGAACGAGGCGCGGAAGGCGGCAAGGATCGAGCGGCGCGGTTCTTCGGACATGAAAACTCCTCGAGTGTCCGCTCAATCTAGGCAGGGCAGGGGGGCGCTACAATGGGGCTTGGGGGGCCTGGTCACATTGCCTTGGCGATTGCCGCGGCAAGCCGGGCGTTTGCCAGGACCAGCGCGATGTTCGACGCCAGGGACCGGCCCTCGGTCATCTGGAAGATGCGATCCAGAAGGAAGGGCGTCACCTCCTTGGCCGCGATGCCCTGCGCCTCGGCCTCGGCCAGGGCGGCTTCGATGGCGGGGGTGATCTCTTCGCGCGGGATTTCCGCCTCGGCCGGGATCGGGTTGGCCACCAGCTGCCCGCCGGGCAGGCCAAGCGTGGCGCGCATCTTGTGGGCTGCCGCGATCCGGGCCGGATCATCCATCCTGAGCGGCGCCTTCAGACCTGACGAGCGCGACCAGAAGGCGGGAAAATCGTCCTGACCATAGGCGATGACCGGCACGCCCTGGGTTTCCAGCACCTCAAGCGTCTTGGGAAGGTCCAGAATGGCTTTGGCCCCGGCGGCAACCACGGTGACGGGCGTTGCGGCCAGTTCCATCAGGTCGGCCGAGATGTCGAAACTGGTCTCTGCCCCGCGATGCACGCCGCCG
>JALQYS010000277.1 GCA_023254015.1 Paracoccaceae bacterium | reverse complement strand
CTTGCGCAGGCCGAGGGGATTTCCGGCTCCAGCCAACTGGCCAGCCAGGCCGGACGCGAACTGGCCCGCGCCATGGCCGAGCGGGCGCAGGCCGATCTTGCATCGATGCCCGATCCGGCCTTTCAGGGGATGCTGCGGCGGCTGGGGCCGGACCCTCTGGCGCTGGCCTCGGCCTTTGACGCCGAACCGCTGACCGCCTTTCGCCGCCTCGCCCTGCGGCCAGGCTCGGGCCTTGGCCTGCTGATCTGCGATGCCTCGGGCACCTTGACCCTGCGCAAGACCGTTCCGGGCTTTGCCCCGCCGCGGTTTGGCGCGGCCTGTCCGCTTTGGCCGCTGTTTCAGGCGCTGGCCCGGCCCGAAACCCCGATCGAACGGGTGATCGTGCTGCCCGGCCCCCATGGCGGGCGGTTTCGCGCCCGGGCCTTCTGTCAGGTCCGCTATCCGGCGGGCTTTCGCGGCCCGGAACTGCGCGAGGCGGCGATGCTTCTGGCGGCAGAACCGCCCGGCCCCGAGCCTGCGGCCGAGGTGGGGGCGACCTGCCGCATCTGCCCGCGTCCCTCCTGCGCCGCCCGGCGCGAGCCGACGATTCTCACGGTCTAGCCGCGATCAGACGTTTTGACAGGACGGTTTTTTGTCGTGATAGTCACCGCCTGAGGGCTGTCTTGCGGCATGGGGGGGCAATGACGGGGCGCGTGCTGCTGATCGAGGATGAGACCAACATCGCCGAGGCGATCCGCTTCATCCTGACGCGCGAGGGCTGCGAGGTCTTTGTCGAAGCCGATGGCGCGCAGGCGCTGGCGCGTGTGTTCAGCCTTTTACCCGATCTGGTGATCCTGGATCTGATGCTGCCGGGGATGAGCGGGCTTGAGATCCTGTCCGCCTTGCGCGCGCGGCCCGAGACCGCCGGGCTGAAGGTGATGATGCTGACCGCACGCGGCCAGGGCCGCGACCGCGAGGCGGCCGAGCGCGCGGGCGTGTCGGCCTTCATGGCCAAGCCCTTTTCCAATGCCGAGATGCGGGCGCAGGTGCGCGCTCTGATCGGGGCCTAGGCCGGTGCCGGGGCAGGGCCCGCTGTTTCTGGCGCGCGCGGTCTATCGGCGGCGCCGGTTGCGCGATGCGGCGCGGCTTTTGCCGGTTCTGGGGCTGGTGCTGTTTGCGCTGCCGGCGCTGGGGCGCGGGGCGACGCGATCGGGGGGCGATGCGGTCTTTCTCTTTCTGGTCTGGGCCGGGCTGATCGCGGCGGCGCTGGTGCTGGCCCCGCATCTGGTGCGGTCCGAGCGAGACAGCGACGGCCCCTTGCCCGAGGGCGAGGCGGGGGCGGAGCCGGGCGCCAGGGGTGACAAGGGTGCCGGGGGGAACCGTTGAGATGCCCTTCAACGTTCTGGTCCTGGCCTGCCTTGTCTATGTGATCTTCCTGTTTCTGGTGGCCTTCGTGGTGGAGCGCCGGGCTGCCTTGGGGCGGCTGGGGTTTCTGCGCTCGCCCGTCATCTATACGCTGTCGCTGTCGATCTATTGCACCGCCTGGACGTTTTACGGCGCCGTGGGCTATGCGGCACGCTCGGGGATCGAGTTTCTGACGATCTATCTTGGCCCGACGCTGGTCTTTGTCGGCTGGTGGCTGGTGTTGCGCAAACTGGTGCGGATCGGGCGGCAGCAGCGGGTGACCTCGATTGCCGACCTGATCTCCAGCCGCTTTGGCAAGTCGAACATGCTGGGCGTGGTGGTGACGGTGATCGCGGTCATCGCCGCCACGCCCTATATCGCCTTGCAGCTGCAATCGCTGACGCTGTCCTTTTCGGTCTTTGCGGTGGACACGCCCGAGGTCTGGCGCGGGCCGGGCAATGCCGATATCGCGCTTTGGGTGGCCGGGGGGCTGGCGCTGTTCACGATCCTCTTCGGCACGCGCAAGCTGGACGCCAAGGAGCAGCACCACGGCATCGTCACCGCGATTGCGGTCGAGGCGGTGGTCAAGCTGGTGGCGCTGCTGGCGGTGGGGACCTTTGTGGTCTGGGGCATCGCGGGGGGCATCGGCCCGGTGATCGACCGGCTGGCGGCGGTGGATGCGCCGGGCTGGCAGGTGCAGCCTGACCGCTGGATCGGGCTGATTGCGCTGTCGGCGGCGGCGGTCATCAGCCTGCCGCGGATGTTTCAGGTGATGGTGGTCGAGAACATCGACGAAAGCCATCTGGCGCGGGCCAGCTGGGCCTTTCCGCTCTATCTGTTCCTGATGAGTCTTTTCATCCTGCCCATTGCCCTGATCGGGATGGAGCGGATGCCTGCGGGCGGAAATCCCGACATGCTGGTGCTAACGCTGCCCTTGGGCGAGGGGCAGGGGGCGCTGGCCATGCTGGCCTTTCTGGGCGGCTTTTCCAGTGCGACATCCATGGTGATCGTGGAAACCATCGCGCTGGCCACGATGATTTCGAACAACGTGGTCATGCCGCTCTGGCTGCGGCTGCGGCCCGAGGCAGCCATGTCGGGCGATTTGCGCAGCGGCGTGCTGTTGACCCGGCGGCTGGCGATTGCGGGGGTTCTGGCGCTGGGGTTTCTGTACTACCGCTTTTCGGGCGGCTCGGCGGCGCTGGCCTCGATCGGGCTGATTGCCTTTGCCGGCATGGCGCAGTTTCTGCCGGCGCTTCTGGGCGGCATCTTCTGGCGCGGCGGCACCAAGGTGGGCGCGCTTTGGGGCCTGCTGACGGGTTTTGCGGTCTGGGCCTTTACGCTGTTCCTGCCGTCTTTCGGCGAGGGGGCGGCAATTCCGGCGCAGGTGTTTTCCGACGGGCTTTGGGGCCTTGGCTGGCTGCGCCCGCACGCGCTGTTCGGCACCGATGGCATGGACCCGCTGGTGCATTCGGTGTTCTGGTCGCTGTCGCTGAACACGATGATGTTCACGCTGGGCTCGGTTCTGACCTTTCCCGATCCGGTGGAACGAATTCAGGGCGTGGCCTTTGTCAACGCCTTTGACCGCGAGGCGCAGGCTGAACGTCTGGGGTGGAGCCACGGTCAGGCCGAGCCCGAGGCGCTTTTGGCGCTGGCGCAGCGTATTCTGGGCGAAGAGGCGCTGACCTTTTTCGAGGCGCAGGCCCGGGGGCAGGGCAAAGAGGGCTTCCTGCCCGACCTGACCCCCGATTTCCTGGCCGAGGCGGAACGTAAACTGGCCGGCTCGGTCGGGGCGGCCACGGCCCATGCCATGATAAGCCAGCTGTTCGGCCGGGCCACCGTGACGGTCGAGGATCTGATGGCGGTGGCCAATGAAACCGCCCAGATCATGGAATATTCGGCCCGGCTGGAGGCCAAGCAGGAAGAGCTGACCCGCACCGCCCGGCAACTGCGCGAGGTGAACGAAAAGCTGACGCAGCTTTCGGTGCAGAAGGACGCCTTCCTCAGCCAGATCAGCCATGAGCTGCGCACGCCGATGACCTCGATCCGGTCGTTTTCGGAAATCCTGACCGAGGGCGATCTGCCCCCGGCCATGGTGGCTGATTCGGGCCGGATCATCCATTCCGAGGCGGTGCGGCTGACGCGGCTTCTGGATGATCTTCTGGATCTGTCGGTGCTGGAAAACGGCACAGTTCAGCTGAACCTCGAGCTGGCCCATCTGGGCGGGATGCTGGACCGCGCGGTGCAGGCGGCCAGCCAGACCCGGCCCGAGCGGCGCTTTGAGATCAGCCGAAACCCCCTGGCCGAAGAGATCTTTCTGCTGACAGATCCTGACCGGTTGGTGCAGGTGTTCATCAACCTGATCTCCAACGCGCGCAAGTATTGCGATGCCGAACCGGCGATCCTGCGGATTGCCGTGCGCCAAAGGGGCGGCCGGGTGACGGTGGATTTCATCGACAACGGCAAGGGAATCGCAAAGGACAAGCAGGCGCTGATCTTTGAGAAATTCGCGCGGCTGACCGATCAGACCCGGGCCGGGGGCGCGGGGCTGGGACTTGCGATCGTGCGCGAGATCATGGCCAATCTGGGCGGAAGCATCACCTATCTGCCCGGCCAGCGCGGTGCGGCCTTTCGGGTAATGCTGCCCTTGCGGCTGGAAAAACCTGCCGACGGGGCGCGGACGTAAAGCCTTTGGCAACCGTTTTCTGCCACAGCTTGCTCAGGACGGTTTTCAGGCGAGGTGGGCGGTGGCGGAAGACGAGAGCGTGATCCGGCGGAAACTGGCCGCGCTGCGGGCAGAAGTCGCCGAAGGCGGGCCGGGGGCTGATCGGGGCTGGCGGGTGGCGCTGGCGCGGGCCGCGCGTGATGGCATGAAACTGGCGCTGGACGTGCGGTCACTGGCGCTGACCCGCGCCGGCCTGGCCGAGGTGCTGGAACTTCCCGCCGAACGGTCGCTTCTGGCGGTGCTGGAAGGTCCGGGCGAAGGGGTGGGCGTGCTGGCCATGGCGCCGGCCGTGCTGCAGACCATGGTCGAGGTGTTGACCACGGGCCGCATCGGTCCCGCCCTGGCGGATCCGCCGCGCCGGCCCACCCGCACCGATGCCGCGATGATCGCACCGATGATTGATGCCGCGCTGACCGATCTGGAGCAGACGCTGGCGCAAGAGGCCGATGTGGTCTGGGCCGGGGGCTGGCGCTATGCCTCGTTTCTGGACGATCCGCGCCCGCTGGGCCTGATGCTGGAGGATATTTCCTATCGCGTGCTGCGGGCCGAGGTCGATCTTGCCCAAGGGGCGCGGCAGGGAACGGTCTTTCTGATCCTGCCCGCCGAAGGGCGCGGGCACTTGCCGCTGCGTCCCAATGCTCCGCCGCAGCCCGATGCCGCCGTGACCCACCGCGCCTTTGCCGAGGCGCTGGCCGAAGAGGTGCAGGCGTCCGAAGCGGTGCTGGCGGCGGTGCTGGCGCGCGTGGCGCTGCCACTGTCGCGCGTTGCGGGGCTTGCGGTGGGCGATGTTCTGCCGCTGTCGCTGGCCACGCTGGACCGGGTCAGCGTCGAGGGGCTGGACGGGCGGCGGCTGGCCGAGGGCAAGCTGGGCCAGAACCGCGGCATGCGCGCCTTGCGGCTGGGGGCGGCGATCACCTCGGGCAAGATGCCGGTCGCGGCGGCCAGCCTTGCCCCCGCGCATGCCCCATCCCCGGCCGAGCCGGGGGTCATGCGTCAGGCCAGCTGATTCGCCTCAGCGCCGGGCAAAGGCCTCGATCAGCGGGCGCACCGGCTGGTGATCATAGCCCGCACGGGCGGCCGTGGCCAGCATCTCGTCCACCGGCAGCTGGCCGGCATGCACCAGTTCCCACAGGATGGTCGACCGGTTGCCACTGGCGCAATAGGCCAGAACCGGCCCGCCCGCCGCCTCGATCGCGGCGCGCTGACGGGCGACCAGATCGGGGGTGAACTGCCCCGGCGTCACCGGATTGATAGCAAAGGCCAGACCCGCCTCGCGCGCGGCCACCGCCATGATGTCCGCCTGCAGATCGGGCGAGATTTCGCCGTCGGGCCGGTTGTCGATCACCATGACATAGCCCGCGGCTTTGACGGCGGCCATGTCCTCCGGCGCGATCTGGGGGGCTACGGCATAATCCGGCGTCAGCGGGCGAAGGTCGAGCGTCATGGGTTTTCCCTTGGCAGGTGTCAGGAGGTGGTGCGCGACGAAAGCCAGCCCGCCACCGTCGGCGCGATGACCATACCTGAGACCATCGCAAGGAAAAAGAGGGCACCGCCCCAGCCGCCGATGGCGAAGGATGCCATGGCCGGGCCGGGGCACAGCCCCGCCAGCCCCCAGCCCGCGCCGAACATCACCGACCCTGTCACCAGCGCCCGGTCGATCCGGGGGGGCGTGCGGGCCGGAATGGGGGTGCCCAGCAGTGATACGCCCCGCCGCTCGGCGATGCGCCACACAAGGATCATCGGCAAGACCGCGCCACCCAGCACAAAGGCCAGTGTCGGATCCCAGTCACCGAAAAAGTCAAGCCAGCCCTGCACCTTGCGCGTGTCGATCATCCCCGACACCAGAAGCCCCGAGCCAAAGATCGCTCCGGCCACAAAGGCCGAAAGGTCGCGCGGATCAAGGGCCTTGCCATGTTTCCCGGCCATCAGATCACCCCCAGTCCATGCCGGAACAGCAGCACCGTCACTGCCCCCGCCGCCAGATAGATCAGGGTCGAGACGATGCCGCGTGGCGCAAGGCGCGAGATGCCGCAGACCCCATGGCCCGAGGTGCAGCCATTGGCCAGCCGCGTGCCGATGCCAACAAGCAGGCCCGCGATGACGATGAACAGCGGGTTGTGGGTGATGCGCGTGTCCACGCTTTGGTAAAGCGGCACCAGAAGCGGCGGCACGGCCAGCGTGCCGAAAAGGAAGGCCAGCCGTTCCACCATCGTGTCGCGGCCCGTGCCATCGGCCAGCCCGCCAAGGATGCCCGAGGCGCCCATGATGCGGCCGTTGACCAGAAGGTAAAGCGCCGCAGCGCCGCCGATCATCAGCCCGCCCACGGCCCCCCAGATCCAGTCTGTCGGTATCATCGCCGCCCCCGTTTCACGCCCCATGAAGGAGCAAAGGTTTACAGCCCGTTCACCGGCACTTTCAAGTAGCTGATGCCGTTGTCATCGGGTTCGGGCATCTGGCCCGCGCGCATGTTGACCTGCAACGAGGGGATGATGAGCCGCGGCATCGCCAGTGTGGCATCGCGCGCCTGGCGCATCTTGACGAAATCCTTGCGGCTTTTGCCGGCGCCGACATGTTTGTTCAGCGCCTTCTGGTCGCCCACCGTGGTTTCCCAAGCATAGGTGTCCCGGCCCTCGGCCTTGTAGTCATGGCCGACGAAGATGCGCGTGGCATCGGGCAGGGC
>JALQYS010000272.1 GCA_023254015.1 Paracoccaceae bacterium | reverse complement strand
AGGTGAAGGCCGATCTGCCGCTGTCGAAACTCTCGTCAAGCGCGCCGGAATATGACCGCCCGTGGATCGAAACCCCTGCCCCTGCGGCCTTGAGCGAGGTGCCGGCGATTGCCCCCATCGCCGCCCTGCGCGCGCTGATCGCTGCGCCGTCTTATGCCCACAAGGCCTGGGTCTATGAACAATATGACAGCCAGGTCGGCGCCGATACCGTCGTGGCCCCGGGGCTTGGCGCGGGTGTGGTGCGGGTGCATGGCACCGGCAAGGCGCTGGCCTTCACCTCTGACGTGACCCCGCGCTATGTCAAGGCGAACCCGTTCGAGGGCGGCAAGCAGGCGGTGGCCGAGGCCTATCGCAACCTGACCGCCGTTGGCGCAACGCCCTTGGCCACGACCGACAACCTGAACTTCGGCAACCCGGAAAAGCCCGAGATCATGGGGCAATTCGTCGGCGCGATCAAAGGCATCGGGGCGGCGGTGGCGACTTTGGACATGCCGATCGTTTCCGGCAACGTCTCGCTTTACAATGAAACCGACGGCTCGGCCATTCTGCCCACCCCCACGATCGGCGCGGTTGGTCTTCTGGCAAGCCTTGATGATCTGATCGCGGGCCGCCCGGCCGAGGGCGATCTCGCCATCGTCATCGGCGCGACCAAAGGCCACCTTGGCCAATCCGCACTTCTGGCCGAGGCCTTCGGGATCGAGGCGGGCGATGCTCCGCATGTCGATCTGGCCGCCGAAAAGGCCCATGGCGATTTCATCCGCGCCAATCGCAAGGCCTTCCGCGCCTGCACCGACCTTGCCGATGGCGGGCTGGCGCTGGCCGCCTTCGAGATGGCCGAGGGCGCGGGGCTGGGCGTCAAGCTGGATGCCGCCGACATCGGCTTTCTCTTTGGCGAGGATCAGGCCCGCTATCTCGTGGCCCTGCCCCAGTCCGGCCTTGCCGCGCTGACGGCGGCGGCCAAGGCTGCAGGCGTGCCGCTGGCGCTGGTCGGCCAGTTCGGCGGCCAGACAGTGACGCTGGGGGCGGACACTGCCCCCCTGGCCGAGCTGTCGGCGCTCTATCGCGGGGCCTTTGCGGCTGCGGTCGGCTGATGCTGGTGCAGGCCCGGCCTTCGGACCTGCCACAGATCAAGAGCCTTTGGTGCGCGCCTGAAAACGCGCGCTGGATTGAACCGCTCGATGCGGGCGAGATCGAAGCGGCGATCGACACCGGATTGGCCTTTCTGTGGCGGCCCGGCGCCTTTGTGCAGGGCTTTGCCGTGGCGATGACCTGGGTGCCGCGCGTCTATGGCCTTTCGGCCATCGGGTGCCCCCCGGTCAGGGCAGGCCCTTCCTGCGCGCGGTTCTGGCGCAAGTCTTTGGGCCTCTGAACGGCCACCGCATCGGCCTTGACGTCACCACCGACAACGCCCGGGCCATAAGGCTTTACAAATCCCTTGGCTTTCAGCGCGAAGGGCATATCCGCGAATGTTGGCAGCGCCCGTGTGGCGACTGGACCGACTGCTATCTTTACGGGCTTCTGGCCCGGGATTGGCCCCCATGACCCTGCGCCCCGCGACGCCCGCCGATTTCACCTTCATCCGCGGCCTTGCCCAAAGGCCCCACTACGCCCCCTTCATCACAGACGAGGATGAGACGGCGCTGGCCGCCTATCTCGCCGATCCCGCGTCACGGCTTTACGTCTGGCAAGAGGGCGAAACGCCCGCCGGCTTTGCACTTTACTGCGAGATCGGCCACCCGACGCGCCGGGTCGAGCTGCGCCGTCTGGCCTTGGCCGAGGCGGGCGGCGGGCTGGCGCTTGGTTTTGTCAAGGCCCTGACCGACCACGCCTTTTCCAATCTGGACGCCGCCCGCGTCTGGCTGGATGCCAGCGGCGAAAACCCGCGGGCCTGCCGGGTCTATGAACGGGCGGGCTACCGGCTGGAGGGCGTGCAGCGCGCCCATTGGTGGCGCCCCGCGCTGGGCCGCGCGGTGGATCTTCACCTCTTTGGGCTGCTGCGCCAGGAATGGCACATGTAGGATGGGCAATTTTGCCCATCCCCCGCGCTGCAGGTCTTGCTCCTGTTCCGCCCCGGCCTTACATCTGCGGCAATAGCCGAAGGAACCCGCCCATGCCCATGGAAGCCGAAGACATCGAAGCGCTGATCCGCGCCTCTTTTCCCAATGCAAAGATCACCGTGATGGACACGGCGGGCGACAAGAATCATTGGGCCGCCGAGGTGATCGATGAAAGCTTTCGCGGCATGAACCGGGTGCAACAGCAACGCGCGGTCTATGCATGCCTGAAGGGCAAGATGGCCGGTGCGCATGGCGAATTGCACGCGCTGGCCCTGACTACCAAGGCGCCAGACTGAGACCCGGACCAAGGCCAGGACTGGGGCGCATGCCCCGTCCAGCCGTCATGTTGACTTTCGTCAAGGGCAGCGTGACGGGCGAGTGACACTGATCTTGCCATGACCGCCGGCACCCGACCGGCCCTGCAACACCAAGGAAACGCGACAATGACCGCAGCAGACCAGATCAAGGATACGATCGAAAAGAACGATGTGGTGCTTTTCATGAAAGGCACCAAGATGATGCCGCAATGCGGGTTCTCCAGCCGCGTCGCGGGCGTGCTGAACTACATGGGCGTGGAATTTGCCGATGTGAACGTGCTGGCCGATGCGGAAATCCGGCAGGGCATCAAGGACTTTTCCGACTGGCCCACGATCCCGCAGCTTTACGTCAAGGGCGAATTCATCGGCGGCTGCGACATCGTCACCGAGATGACCCTGTCGGGCGAGCTGGATTCGCTTTTTGACCAGAACGGCATCGCCTATTCCAAGGAAGCCGCCGATCGCATCCGCGAAGCCAACAACGGCTGAGCAGCGCCTCCTCGGGGACTTCGTCGCCTCGTCGGGCATTCCCACGAGGAGTGCCCGAAGGGCTCGACGAGGGTCCGCCCGTAAGGAAGGGGCCTGCTTAGGCCCCTTCTTTCAGCCTTTCGCCACCGCGCATTCCGCCAGCAGCTCTTCCTCGGTTGCCCCCTCTGGCGCATGTTTCGACAGAAGCAGGCGATTGCCCTTCGTGTGAATGCGATAGGCGGTCTCTTTGTCGATATCGACATAGCGCAGGCCCGAGCCGCTGACCTCTTGCACCATGCCATGCACCACCCCGGCAACATGGACGGCGGCAAAGCTGCTGCCATCGCGGGCCGTGAAATAGGCCACCGTCAGATCGTCCATCCCGCTGGCACAGGCATAGGTCACGGTCTCGACGCGGGTCCCATCGCCCTGCCAAAGGGTCTGGGCAGAGGCGGCGGCGGGCAGGAAGCACAGCAGGAAAAGGGCAGGTCTGAACATCGGGGGCCTGTGGTCTAGGAATTCTTGCGCCCCCCATGACGCATTTTCCGCCCGGGTGACAGGGGAAGCCGCGCGCGTCCTTCCCCTTTCCCCTTGACCTGGCCTCAGCCGCCCTGCCCCGGCTCTGCCCCCTCTTCCAGCCGATCTGCCAGCGCCTCGGCCCGCGCGGCGAGTTCTGCCAGCGTCTCGATCACCTGCGGCGGGATGACCGGCACTTCCAGCTTTTCCCGCTCTGGCACCGGGCGGCCTTCGATCTCGGCCAGCCGGGTTTTCAGCTTGCGATTTTCATCCTCGATCGCTGCGGCCTTGTCGGCCAGCATCAACCCCGCCATGAGCAACAGCCGCGTCTCGGGCAGACGCCCCAGTGCCGCAACCAGAGGTTGCGCCTCGCTGTCCAGAATGGCTGCGGCGGCGCGCAGGAAATGCTCTTCTCCCGCCTGGCAGGCCACCTGAAAGGTGCGGCCGCCGATGGTGATGTCCAACTCAGGCATGGCTGGCCTCCGTTACAAGCGGGTCAAGCGCGGCCACAACCTCGGCCAGTTCAGCGGCCTCGGCGGCCCGCGCGGCGCGCAGGGCGGCAATCTCCTTGCCCGCCTCGCCCAGAACCCGGCGCAGGGTGGCGATCTCGTCGGACTGGGCGGCAAGCTGGGCCTGCAGGTCGGCCAGATCGGCGGCCTCTGGCCCGGGCGCCGGGGCTGCCGGGGGCTCGGCGGCGGCGCGCGCGGCCTCGCGGTCGCGCAGCACGCGGATGCGTTCGTTCAGCTGGGCATTGGCCATGCGCTCTTCGTCCAGCGCCTCATTCAGGCGCGCCACCTCTTCCAGCGCGCCGATCGGCCCGTCGGCGCCCTCGGACGTCATGCTTTCCACCCGTCGGGTGATCCGCTCCATCGCGGCGGTGATCCGCCGTTCCAACTCGACGATGTCCTGCATGGACCTTGCGCCCTTTCTTTCTTCTTGTGGCCTGATCCGTCTGCCAGGGCCTTTTCCCGCCAGCGTTGCGAATCGCAAGGCCAGCGTCAAGCCCGATCATAGCGCCAGCCGCCCGCGCGGTCCTGTCTTTCCGACCAAGGCCTTGCGGGCCGTGCTTGAACTTGCCGCCGGGGGTGCTATTGACCGGGTCAACCCCCGCCTTCAGCCAAAGGACTGCCACCTTGGACATCGAAACCCTTCGCGCCCGCCACCCTGACCACTGGATGCGCGCCGCCGCCATCCGCACCCTGACGCTGGATGCCGTGGCCGCCGCCAATTCCGGCCATTCCGGCATGCCGATGGGCATGGCCGATGTCGCGACCGTGCTCTTTGAAAAGCACCTGAAATTCGATCCCAAGGCCCCGCGCTGGCCGGACCGGGATCGTTTCATCCTGTCGGCGGGCCATGGCTCGATGCTGATCTATTCGCTGTTACATCTGACCGGATATGAGGATGTGACACTGGAAGAGATCAAGAACTTCCGTCAGTGGGGGGCGATCACGGCCGGCCACCCGGAATACGGCCATGTGGCGGGGGTTGAAACCACCACCGGCCCCCTGGGTCAGGGCATTGCCAACTCGGTCGGCTTTGCCATGGCCGAGGCGCATCTGCGCGCCCGCTGGGGCGCCAAGATCCAGGACCACTACACCTGGGTCATCGCGGGCGACGGCTGCCTGATGGAGGGTGTCTCCCAAGAGGCCATCGGCATCGCTGGCAAGCACAAGTTGAACCGGCTGATCGTGCTGTGGGATGACAATGGCATCACCATCGACGGCAAGGTATCGCTGTCGGACGCCACCGACCAGAAGGCGCGCTTTGCCGCCTCGGGCTGGAACGTGCTGGACTGCGACGGCCACGATCCCGTGGCGATCGATGCGGCGATGACGGCCGCGAAAAACTCGGACCGCCCGACGCTGATCGCCTGCAAGACCCATATCGCCTTTGGCCATGCCGCGCAGGACACCTCGAAAGGCCATGGCGCGCTGACCGACAAGGCCCAGCTTGAGGCCGCCAAGGCCGCTTATGGCTGGACCGGCGGGCCGTTCGAAATCCCGGCAAAGATCAAGGCGGAATGGGAGGCCATGGGGGCCCGTGGCGCCAAGGCCCATGCCGAATGGAAAGCCCGTGTGGCGGCCCTGTCGGCGGCCAAGCAGGCCGAACTGATCCGCATTTTCAGCGACGAGGCCCCGGCCAAGCTGCCGACCGTCGTGCGCGCGGTGAAAAAGGCGGCCGTCGAGGCGCCGGCGAAACTGGCGACCCGCACCGCCTCGGAAAAGGTGCTGGCGGCGATCAACCCGATCATGCCGGAAACCTTTGGCGGCTCGGCCGACCTGACCGGGTCGAACAACACCAAGACCACCGATCTGGGCGTGTTCAACGCCGACACCCCGGCGGGCCGCTACATGTATTGGGGCATCCGCGAACATGGCATGGCGGCGGCGATGAACGGCATGGCGCTGCACGGCGGCGTTCGGCCCTATTCGGGCACCTTCATGGCCTTTACTGATTACGCCCGCCCCTCGATGCGGCTTTCGGCGCTGATGGGCCTGCCGGTGGTCTATGTCATGACCCATGACTCGATCGGTCTGGGCGAGGATGGCCCGACCCACCAGCCGGTGGAGCATCTGGCGATCAGCCGGGCAACGCCGAACACGCTGGTGTTCCGCCCGGCGGACCTTGTGGAAGTGGCCGAATGCTGGGAACTGGCGTTTGCCCAGAAATCCACGCCCTCGGTCATGGCGCTGTCACGCCAGAACCTTGCCGCCGTGCGCCTGACCCACAGCAATGCCAACCTCTCGGCCAAGGGCGCCTATGTGCTGGCCGAGGCGACGGGCAAACGTCAGGCGATCCTGATGGCGACGGGATCCGAGGTGGAAATCGCGCTGAAGGCCCGCGAGATGCTGGAGGCCAAAGGCATTGGCACCCGCGTCGTCTCCATGCCGTCGATGGAGCTGTTTGCCCAGCAGGATGAAGCCTATCGCAAAAAGGTCCTGCCCGCAGGCCCGGTGCGCGTGGCGATCGAGGCGGGCGTGCGCATGGGCTGGGACCGCTGGCTTCTGGGCGAGCGCGGGCGCGAGGCCAAGGCCGGTTTCGTCGGCATGTCGTCCTTTGGCGCTTCGGCCCCGATGGAGCGGCTTTACAAGGAATTCGGCATCACGGCAGAAAACGCCGTGGCTGTCGCGAAATCCATGCTGTGACAGGGGCGCGCAAAACTCTTCGAAGAGTTTTGCAAATTCCTTCGAAGGAATTTGAGCCGCGCTTAATGCGCGGCCTTTCTCTTTCCCGTAACTGCCGCGATG
>JALQYS010000267.1 GCA_023254015.1 Paracoccaceae bacterium | reverse complement strand
ATTCTCGATGCCTGCCGAAACAATCCTTTCGCTCGCAGTTTCCGCTCCGGCGGCGGCAAAGGACTCGCCACGGCAACTGCGCCCGGCGGCACATTCATTGCTTATGCAACCGCTCCCGGCTCTGTCGCTGCCCTACCACATCGGCAACGGCTGGTTCGGTGGCCTTCTGCCCGCGACCGCCTTCGCGATCTCGGCCCAGGCGGGCAACATCTATACCGGCCTGTGGTATGCGATCATCGTCGCGCTGATGACCGTCGTGATCGGTGCGATCTTCGTGCCGGGCGGAACCCACAAGAAAGACATCTTTGCTGACTCCAATCAGTAAGCGGAGCTGAAATCGGGGGCGCGCGGGTCAGCCTGCGCGCCCCTCTCCTTTCCTCGGATCAGACAGCGGCACCGGCATGAGACCGGCGCGGGCGGGCCGTCTGATGCGACGAGAGGATCGCCCGAGGCGACGGGCGGGAAAGAGGGCATCATGGCTGCGAAAGCTTCGCGACACACGCCGGAATGGCGGGGCGCGGGCGCGGCGGGGCCGATCCGGCCTAGCGCGCGCGGCGGTCCCAGAAGCGGACGATCGCGATGATCGGGACAAGCCAGACCGTATTGGCGATCATCCCGGCAAGCACCGCCTTGCCAAGGCCCGCCTCGGCGCCAAAGCCCAGCGTCAGCGGAATGATGACGGCGACAAACAGCATCCCGGCGGCCAGCGGCACCAGCGTGCCGGTCAGCGCCTGCGTCCGCCGCTGGGTGATGACCAGACCGACCAGCAGCACCACGCGGAACGGGTCGGCCAGCGCGGCAGAGACAAGATCGGCAACGGTTGTCATGGCATGGCCCCTGAAGCTGTCGGTCCGCCCCGAAAGGGGGCCCGTTCAGTCATGGACGCAGTCGGTCCGGATTTCAAGCCTTGCAAGGGGGCGTGCGCCATGACCCCGGCCAAGCGGCGCATCCTGGTGGTCGAGGATGAGGACAACATCGCCCTGGCGCTGGAATTCGTGATGACGCGCGAAGGCTATGACCAAGCCCGCATCGCCGACGGCAGCAGCGCGCTCGCGCGCATCCGCGAGTTGCACCCCGACCTGGTGCTGCTCGATGTCATGCTGCCGGGCGCCTCGGGCTATGAGATCTGTCAGGGCGTGCGGCTGGATCCCGGCCTTGCGGATGTGAAGATCCTGATGATGACCGCCCGCGGGTCGGCCATCGAACGCCGCAAGGGGCTGGAGATCGGGGCGGATGGCTTCATCAGCAAGCCTTTCGAGTTGAACGAACTGCGCGCAGAGGTGCGCCGGCTGTTGCAGGTCCGGGCCTGATCGCCGCCCGCAAGGGCGGAGGCGCGGGCGGGCGACGCGCGGTCGGGGCTTGACCATCTGCGCGAAAGTGCAGAGGACTTGGCCCGATCGCGTCGCGCAAGGGGCAGCCATGAACAAAGTCTGGAACGTCATCTCGACCTATTCGCTGCTCTTGCTGACCGGGGCGGGGCTGGCGCTGGTCTGGGCCAACGTCGACAGCGCAAGCTATCAGCATCTGGTCCATGCCGTGCTGTGGGATAACGCCCCCATCGGCCATGCCCATGTGGTGGATGGCGTCGTGCATCGCACGTTGACCCTGCAGTTTCTGGTCAATGACATCTGCATGGCCTTCTTCTTTGCCATCGCCGCCAAGGAAGTCTGGGAAGGCATCATCCTGCCCGGGGGCGAGTTGCGCGGCAAGAAGGCGATGACGCCCTTGATCGCCACGGCGGGCGGCATGATGGGCCCGGCGCTGGTCTATCTGGGCATCGGCGCGGCGCTGGGGGTGTTTGACGACTTTGCCCGCGGCTGGGCCATTCCGACCGCCACCGACATTGCCTTTTCCTATCTGGTGGGCCGCATCGTCTTTGGCGCGGGCCATCCGGCCATTCCGTTCCTTCTGCTGCTGGCCATCGCCGATGACGCGGGCGGGATGATCATCCTGGCCATCTTCTACCCGACGGGCGATCTGCAACCGGGCTGGCTCCTGCTGTCGCTTGCCGCGGCGATCGGGGTCTATCTGCTGGCCAACTGGCTGCCGCGGCGGCTGGACCGCGGCCGGCAGGACCGGCCGCATTCCACCTGGATGCGGCAGAAGGCGTCGTTCTGGCCCTATGCGCTGGCCGGGGCGCTGTCATGGTATGGCTTTCACAACGCGGGGATTCACCCGGCGCTTGGGCTGTTGCCCATCGTGCCGACCATCCCCCACGCCGACCGGCCCTATGGCATCTTCTCGGAGGCAGAGACCCATCTGACCGACCTTCTGAACTGGATCGAGCACCGGCTGAAGTATTTTGTCGAGGGGATGCTGTTCTTCTTCGGCTTGCTGAATGCGGGCGTGGTGTTCTCGGCGCTGGCCGAACCCACCTGGATGGTGCTGGGCGGCCTGGTCATCGGCAAGCCCGTGGGCATCTTCCTGATGGGCATGCTGGCGGCGCGGACCTTTGGCTTTGGCCTGCCGGCGGGCATGCGTCCGCGCGACCTGTGGGTCTTGGGCTGCGTGGCCGCCATCGGCTTTACCGTGGCGCTGTTTGTCACCACGGTCGCCTTCCCGGCAGGCCCGGCGCAAGAGGCGGCCAAGATGGGCGCGGTGTTCTCCTTTGCGGCGGCGGCCATCGCCATCGCCATGGGCCGGCTTCTGGGCGTCACCCGGCGCGAGGACTGAACCGGCTTAGCCGAAAGGATCGGCCGGATAGCCGACGCCTGTCAGATAGAGCCCATCCGGCGGGCAGACCGGGCCACAGGCGGCCCGGTCGCGCGCCTCGAGCGCCGCCTTCACATCCTCGGGCTGCCAAGACCCCGCCCCCACCCGCTCCAGCGTGCCGACGATCGAGCGCACCTGATTGTGCAGGAAACTGCGGGCGCGCAGGGTAAAGCGGATTTCCCGCCCGCCGGGGTAAGGCAGCTCGGCGATGCTGATCTCGTCCAGCGTCTTGACCGGGCTTTTTGCCTGACACAGGGTCGAGCGGAAGGTGGTGAAATCCTGCAGGCCGATCAGATGCGCCGCCCCCGCGCGCATCGCCTCGACATCCAGCCGGTTCTGCACCCGCCAGGCCAGCCCCGCATCATGGGTCAGGGGCGCGCGGCGTTCGATCAGGCGGAACAGATAGCGCCGTTCAAGGGCGGAAAACCGGGCGTGAAAGTCATCGGCCACCCGCGCCACCGCCAGAATGGCCACAGGCTGGGGCCGCAGGTGGTAGTTCAGCGCCTCACCCAGCCGAAAAGGCTGCCAGTCGCGCGCCAGATCCACCGTGGCCACCTGCCCGGTGCCATGCACGCCCGCATCCGTGCGACCGGCGGCCGCAATGGTGTGGGGGCCGGGCTCCAGCCGGGCCAAGGCCGCCTCCACCGCCGCCTGCACCGAAGGCTGGCCCTGCGACTGCCTTTGCCATCCGGCAAAGGGCGCACCGTTGTATTCGACTTTCAAGGCATAGCGTGGCATGGCCCCGGCTTACCCTGCGGCCCCGATTGCGTCCAGTTCCCTTTGCCGCCGGGCATGCAACACTCCCTTGCGCCGCGGCAGCAAAAGCAAGGCCCCGCCCTTCACCGCATGGCGGCGCGTGGCCAAAAGTGACGGCAGCACATGATCAGGCTGTGACCAATCCACCCCCAAGGCCGCGAAAGCGCCAAAAGACGCAAACCCCGGAAAATCGGGCAATTCGGCCTGACCAAAGCGATGGGTTCCATCCGTCCCCATGGCCCGGACGTCATTGCCCGCATCGCAAGACCAGTAAAGGCCGCCCCGCCATTTCCCCATATCGGCCCAGACATACAGAAACCCCTGCGTGCGCCCCGCGGGCAAGACAAAGGCCCACAAGCCCGGCAAGAAATCGAGGGGTCTTCCCGGCCCCATTACAATCAGGGGCTGCACCAACCGTCCCGCCCGGCCCCCCCCCCTTCCGCCATCGCGCGCGGCAGGTCTACCCTTTTGCCCGCGCGCCCCCTATCTTGAAGCCGCAACCATGAGGGATGCCTTGGGCCTTTCTGACATTACCGACGGGATTGCCCGGCAGATCGAAGGGGCCATGGCCTCGGTCTCCGGCGCGTTTGTGGACCCGGTGATCCGGCTGGGGGTCACCGGCCTGTCGCGCGCAGGCAAGACGGTGTTCATCACCGGCCTTGTGGCGAACCTGCTTGAGCGCGGGCGGATGCCGCAGCTCAGGGGCGCGGCACGGATCGAGGCGGTGCACCTGCAGCCACAGCCCGACGACACCCTGCCCCGCTTTGCCTTTGAAGACCATCTCGCCGCCATGACCGGCAATGACCCGCGCTGGCCGCAATCAACGCGTGCGGTGTCCGAACTGCGCCTGTCCTTCCGCCTTGCACCTTCCGGCCTGCTGGCGGGCCTTTCCGGTCCGCGGCGGCTGCATCTCGACATCGTCGATTATCCCGGCGAGTGGCTTCTGGATCTGGCCTTGATGGACAAGACCTATGCCGACTGGTCCGAAACCACGCTGGACCGCATCGCAAGACGCCCCGAGGCGGCGGGCTTCATGGCCCTGGCCCGCGCCGAGGATGGCGCGCTGCGGCTGGAAGAGCCGAAGGCGCAGGCGCTCGCTGCCACCTTTACCGATTATCTCACCCGCGCACGGGCCGCCGGCTGGTCCGACTGCACGCCGGGCCGCTTCCTGTTGCCCGGCGATCTGGCCGGCAGCCCGGTGCTGACCTTTGCCCCCCTGCCAAGGCCCGCCTCTGCCGCGCGCGACAGCCTCTGGCGCGAGATGGACCGCCGGTTCGAGGCCTACAAGTCCCGCGTCGTGCAGCCCTTCTTCCGCGACCACTTCGCCCGGATCGACCGCCAGATCGTGCTGGTCGATGTGCTGGGCGCAATCCATCAGGGCCCGCAGGCGGTCGAGGATCTGCGCCGCACCATGGCCGAGGTGCTGCTGGCCTTCCGCCCGGGCGCCAATGGCTGGCTGACGCGGCTTCTGGGCGGTCGCCGGGTGGAGAAAATCCTCTTTGCCGCCACCAAGGCCGACCACCTGCATCACCTTCAGCACCCCGCCCTGACCGCGATCACCGAGGCGCTTTTGCGCGACGCCAAGGCGCGGGCTGATTTCGCCGGGGCCGAGACGGCGGCCCTGTCGCTGGCTGGCCTGCGCTGCACGGTCGAGGAAATGGTGCAGCGGGGCGGCACGGACCTGCCCGCTGTCAAGGGCCGCCTGTTGTCAACGGGCAAACAGGCGGTGATGTATCCGGGCGCGCTGCCCAAGGACCCTGCCCGCATCCTGTCGCCCGCCCGCGACGGGGCAAGCCACTGGCTGGATGCCGACTATGCGCTGATGGCCTTTGCCCCCGCCCGCGCCAGCCAATCGCCCGGCATGGGGCCGCCCCATATCCGCCTTGACCGCGCGGCGGAGTTCCTGATCGGAGACCGCCTGTGACCGACCGCAATCGCCCCCTCCTGATCGAGGTCGAAGACGGCCCCGCCGCCGATCCGGGGCTTGAGGCCCCGGTGCCCGAAACCCTGCCAGAGGGCCGCGCCATGCAGACCGCCGCCCGTCTGACCACCCGGCGCATGTCGGGCCTGTCACGGCTGGCGCTGTGGGTGTTTTCCTCCCTCTTCGGCTTCGTCCTGTCGGTCGCCGCCTGGGATTTTGTGACGAACCTGCTGGCGCGGGACAGTTTCCTTGGCTGGGCCGCCATGGTTCTGGTGGGCGCGGCCATTCTGGTGCTTGTCCTGCTGGCCTTGCGCGAATTGGCTGCCTTTGCCCGCATCGCCCGGATCGACCGCCTGCGCCAGCGCGCGGCCGA
>JALQYS010000249.1 GCA_023254015.1 Paracoccaceae bacterium | reverse complement strand
GCGCCCAACGCGCATCAGCTTGCCTTCGCGTGTCAAACGGGTGAGGGTCTGATCCACCGCAGCTCTGGAGGCCAGATGCAGGAACTCTTTGGCCGACAGCAAGCCGCCTTCGGGCAAGGCTTGGGCAGCGGACAAGATGGTTTCAGCAAGGTGGCTCATGGTCAGACTCCGTTTGTCAGAAGTGTATATCTACTTCTGACAAACTGCAAACAACAGGTGAGTGCATGGCGGTGCTGGCCAAGGCCGAAATCACAGATTGCTTACCGATGCCAAAAAACAACCGTTTGATCAATCAACGCGCAAGCCATTGATTTACATAGGTCGCAGGCGTGACGCCTGCGGACTTCGGGCAGTTTTGAGCCGGACAGAAAGGAGAGAGGAATGGCCCGGAGAGAGCGCCATGTGGCCAGAGGGAGGCTGGCAGCCGGACTGTCGAAGTCCGCAAACCTACTCAGCGTTCCGCGGCCAGTTTCAGCGTGTCGTCAAAGCGGCCGGACTTGTAGAAATCGGTGGCCGAGATGAATTCGTATTCAAACCCGAAGGTATCGAGGAACCGGCGCAGCATGGCGTTGTTGTGGTGGCCAAAGCTGTCATATTCGCCATAGGGGTCGGGAAAGCTGGTCAGCGGCTTTTGCATGTGCTGGCGCAGCATCTCCTGCTGGGGCACGTTTTCGGGCACCTTGCGCATGCCGTCCACATCGTCGGAAAAGCAGATCAGCCGCGTCGGGATGTCGGAAATCACCTCGAACGCGCGGCGGATCATGGTGGTGCGGGCCACTTCGCCGAACGTGCCGATATGGGGCAGACCCGAAGGGCCATAGCCGGTTTCAAACAGCACATGGCCCTTTTCCGGGGCCTTCTTTTCATAGCGTTTGAGAAGGGCGCGGGCCTCTTCGAAGGGCCAGGCTTTCGACTTCATCGCGGCATCACGAAGCGCGGTCATGGTCAATTCCTCAAACGCCGCCGACCCTGTGCCGGACGGGCAATCGTGCCATATTGCCATGGGGGCGGGGCGTCAATAATCTTGCCGCAGATGCAAAGGGATTTGGACATGTCTGATACGGCGCCGATGTCGGCACAGGATGCTTTGGTGGCGGTGATGGTGGCGGCCTCGGCCAGCGATCAGAACATGCGTACGGCCGAATTGGTGGCCATCCAGCGGATGGTCAACCACATGCCGGTCTTTGCCGATTATGATGCCGACCGGATCCGGCGGGTCAGCCAGATCGTCTTTGACCTTTTTGAGGAAGAGGACGGGCTGGATGCGCTGTTCGGCCTGATCCGCGCGGCCTTGCCGGAGCGGTTGAATGAAACCGCCTATGCGCTGGCCTGTGACGTGGTCACGGCGGATGGCAAGCATAGTCAGGTCGAGCTGCAGATGCTGGAGGAGGTGCGCGAAGAGCTGGCGATTGACCGGCTGCATGCGGCGGCCATCGAATGGGGCGCGCGGGTGCGGCACATGACGCCCTGACGGCGCTTTCGGGCCGGACGGCCTAACTTGCTCAGGCGGGCAGACCTGCCAGACGTGCCCCTTGCAAAAGGTCGGTGGCCAGATGATGCGCCCAGCGGCCGCTGGCATGGCCGACATCGGGCACCTGCACCACGGTGCAGCCGGCGCGGTGGGCGGCCTCGGCCCCGGTTTCACTGTCCTCGAACGCAAGGCAGCGGTCCGGCGCCACGCCCAGCCGCTCGGCCGCCAGCAGATAGGGTTGCGGCGCGGGCTTTGGCGCGGTGACATCGGCCAGTGTCACGATGGTGTCGAAGAACCCCGCAAGGCCGGTGCGGTTCAGCTTGCGATGCGCCTCATCCCGGCCCGAAGAGGTGACCAGCGCCATGGGCCGGTGGCGGGCCGACAGCAGATCCAGCGCGCCGGGCTTCAGCGGCAGATCCTGATCGATGGCGGCAACAAAGGCACTGTGCCACCGGGCCTGCAGGCGGCCCTGGTCCAGCAGGGGCAGGGCCGTGCCGATGATCCGGGCCGAGGTGGGAATGTCCACCCCGACAAGCCGCTGCATGAAGGCCAGATCGACCGGATGGCCAAGGGCGGCAAAGGCCTCCATCCCGGTGCGAAGGGCCACGGTTTCGGTGTCGATCAGCGTGCCGTCCAGATCGAAGAGAAGGGCGTCATACATCGGGGGGCTCCACGGTTCCGGCCCGAGCTTTACCCGATCACAGGTGCAGGCGAAAGCGGCGGAATCC
>JALQYS010000162.1 GCA_023254015.1 Paracoccaceae bacterium | reverse complement strand
AAAAAAAGACCGGGCTTTCGCCCGGCCTAGTCCAACAGGGAGGTGAAACAGCAAGAGCGAACTCGATTGCTGCTTCGAGAACCTATCTATGCCCAGGAATTGGGCATCTCAAGTCTTAACATGCTGCGTGCGCAGCATTGCCGGTATGCGCCTGACGCATGGCAGGGCGCGAATTCCGGCAAACCCCTGACATGACAGGAAAAACGGCACCTCAGACTCAGCTTTGCTGCCGCTTGCGGTAGTTGAAGATCTCTTCGGTGACGAATTCCCGGAAGGCCGCGACCCGCTTGGAGTGGCGCAGCTCCTCGGGGTAGGCAAGGAACACCGGGACTTCGCTGCTTTCGGTATCAGGCAGCACCCGGACCAGATGCGGGAAATCCTCGGTGATGTAGTCGGGCAGGACGCCCACGCCCAGATGGTTCAGCACCCCCTGCAGCACACCGAAATAGTTGTTTACCGTCAGCGTCGAGGGGATGTCATTGCTCATCAGATCGGCCACAAGCGAAGCCCCCGCCGCGACTTGGGCGGTGCTGGAATGCTGACAGATCAGCCTGTGCTGGGCAAAATCCTCCATCGTTGCGGGGGTGCCATGTTCGGCCAGGTATTCCGGGGTCGCATAAAGGCGCATCTTGATGTTCATCAGGCGCTTGCGGATCAGGTCGGCCTGGCTGGGTTCCTTCATGCGGATGGCCACATCGGCCTCGCGCATCGGCAGGTCCAGCACGCGCTCTTCCAGCATCAGGTCGATCTTGAGGCTGGGGTATTGCTTGAACAGGGCCGGCAGGCGCGGGGCGAGCCACAGGGTGCCAAATCCGGTGGTGGTGGTCACCCGCAATTCGCCAAAGACCTCATCCTCGCTGTCCCGGATGCGCGCGGCGGTGGCGTCCAGCCGTTTGACCATGGCCTGCGTCGCGTCATAGAGGAGTTCACCCTGTTCGGTCAGGATCAGCCCGCGCGCGTGGCGGTGAAACAGCGTGACATTCAGGCTTTCCTCCAGCGCGCGGATCTGCCGGCTGACGGCCGATTGCGACAGGTGCAGGACATCGCCTGCATGGGTCAGGCTGCCCTTTTCGGCGACCGAATGAAAAATCCGCAGCTTGTCCCAGTCCATCCGATCCTCCGCCGTCGGGCGCAGACTATCACGCCCCGCGCCTAGATAGGCAGAATTCTTGGCGAGTAAACGACAGAAATGACGAAAAATTCCCTGTTGCGCACAAGGCTGCTCAAGCCGCTTTCCCCTTGCGTGCAATCCGCCTAAGATGCAGGCGCAGCAAGAGGCGGGGGGCGGGCATGGCGGTTGGGGTGTTTGACAGTGGCCTTGGCGGGCTGACGGTGCTGGATGCGCTGGTGCGGCGTCTGCCCGATGTGCCCTTCGTCTATCTGGGCGACAACGCGCATGCGCCATATGGCGTGCGTACCCATGACGACATCTTCAACCTGACCTGCGCGGCGGTCGAGCGGCTTTGGGCCGAGGGTTGCGATCTGGTCATCCTGGCCTGCAACACGGCAAGTGCCGCCGCGTTGAAGCGGATGCAGGAAACCTGGGTTCCGGCGGACAAGCGGGTGTTGGGCGTGTTTGTGCCGCTGATCGAGGCGCTGACCGAACGGCAATGGGGCGACAACTCGCCGCCGCGCGAGGTGGCGGTCAAGCATGTGGCGCTGTTTGCCACGCCTGCCACGGTGGCCAGCCGCGCCTTTCAGCGTGAACTGGCGTTCCGCGCCATCGGGGTGGATGTCGAAGCCCAGCCCTGCGCGGGCGTGGTGGACGCGATCGAGCTGGGCGACGAGATTCTGGCCGAGGCTCTGGTGCGCAGCCATGTCGAAAGCCTGAAGCGCCGGATGCCGCATCCGCAGGCCGCCATTCTGGGCTGCACGCATTACCCCCTGATGCAGAAAGCCTTTCAGGAGGCGCTGGGGCCTGATGTCAAGGTGTACAGTCAGGCCAATCTGGTGGCCGAAAGTCTGGCCGATTATCTGCAGCGCCGGCCCGAGTTTGTGGGGCCGGGCAAGCAGTCGAAATTCCTGACCACAGGCGATCCGGTCAACGTATCTTCCAAGGCAACGCAATTCCTGCGCCGGCCCGTGGTGTTCGAGGCGGCGTGATGGAAGCGTCGTATCTCGTCTACGACGTTTTCACCGACACCCGCTTTGGCGGCAACCAATTGGCGGTATTTCCTGACGCCGTGGGCCTGCCGGAAGACCAGTTGCAGGCCATAGCGCGCGAGTTCAACTTTTCGGAAGTAACCTTCGTTTATCCGCCTGCCGATCCGGCGCACACCGCCCGGGTGCGCATTTTTACCCCCTCGACCGAGGTTCCCTTTGCCGGGCACCCCACCATCGGCACGGCGATTGCGCTGGCCGATCTGGGACATGGCCCCAGGATGGTGCTGGAACTGGGCGTCGGACCTATTCCCTGCCATGTCGGGCCCAAGGGGGCGTCCTTTGTCACGGGCGTTGCGTTGCAGGTTCTGGGCCATCCGCCCGCTGCCATGGTGGCCGAGGCCCTGGGATTGCCCGAAAGCGCAATCCGGACGGACTGGCATTCGCCGGTTCAGGCCTCGCTCGGGTTGGCCTTCGTGCTGGTAGAGCTTGCCGACCGCGCGGCTCTGGCCAGCGCCCTGCCGCGGATCGATGGCTTTCGCAAGGGCGCTGCGGCCTTTCCGGGCGGGTTGGACTTTGCCATTTTCTGCTACACCCGCGAGGGGCACGCGGTCGAGGCGCGCATGTTCGCGCCCTTGGCCAACCTGACCGAAGACCCCGCCACGGGCAGCGCTTCGGCCACCCTCGGGGCTTTTCTGGCCCACCTTCCGGGCGGACCGCAGCGGTTGGAGATTTCGCAAGGCGTCGACATGGGGCGCCCGTCGCAGATCGCGGTGTCGGTCGGCGCAGAGGGCGTGACGGTCAGCGGACAGGCGGTCAAGGTCATGGCGGGGACGCTGTTTCTTTAAATCGAGAGGGCTGGTCGTGGATGATCTGACGACATGGAAAGCCGCAAGGCTGGCGGCGCTGGTGGCCGAGGATGGCTGGCTGAACCTGACCGACCGGGTCGAGATCGGTCGCGGGCCGCAGCGTGTGGGGCGCGGGCCGGGTAATGATCTGGTGCTGTCGGTCGGGCCCGATCATCTGGGCGTCTTGCGGCTGACCGAGGGGGGCGCGGAGTTCAGCCTGCCGGGGCAGGGGCCGCTGGCCTTTCAGCCCGCGCCGGGGGGCTTTCCTCAGCTGCGGGTGGACCAGCTCTTGCTGGAACTGCACACCGTGGACGGCATCCCCGCGCTGCGAGTGCGTGATCTGACAGCGCCGCGCCGCGCCGATCTGCGCTATTTCCCCGAAAACCCCGATTTCGTCGTCCGCGCCCGCTGGGAGCGCCTGCCCGAACCCGAAACCGCGACCATCGGCCAGCGTGGCGGCAGCGATACCGATGTCACGCTGACCCATGTCGCGCGCCTTGTGCTTGGCGGCCACGAACTGGCGCTGGTGCCCACCCATTGGAAGGCCGGGCAGCCGATGTTCGTGATCCGGGATGCCACCTCGGGACGAGAGACCTATGGCGCCTCGCGCTTTCTGATGGGCGAGGACATGACCGACGACGCGATCACGCTGGACTTCAACCGCGCCTTCACGCCGCCCTGCGGCTTTACGCCCTTTGCCATCTGTCCGCTGCCGCCGCGCCAGAACATCCTGCCCTTCCGGGTGGAGGCGGGCGAGCTTTACGGCTGATCGCGGCCCGGGCCGCGCGGGCCAAGTGCTGACCTGGTGCGGTTTTCCGCAGATTGCCGCAGGGATGTCGCATTTTCGACATGCCGGTTGCCAAAGGTTCAACCGGGCGGTGACAGACCATCGGTCTTGCGCCGCCTTCGGTATCACAAGGTGCAAGGGCGTTTAGCGTGTCGGGTCAATCCACTGCCTCTGTCGCGATGATCAATCTGGTCATGACCGGCGCCGACGGGACGGGTGGCGTCTGGCAGGACAAGATTCAGCTGCTGCCGCTGGGCATGTATGACGATCCGGCCGGTTTCGCGGCCCGCATCAAGGCCGCGCTGCCCTTGGTCAACAATCTGCGCGTCCTGTTCAACGAACACAGTTTCAATGCTGATGGCAGCCTGCATCCGCAGATGGAGGCCTTCCTGTCGGCCGCCGTGGCGCAAGGGTTCGATCTGACGCTGTGCTATGGCGAGGGCGATGCCCAGAACATCGGAATCGGCGAAGGCCGCTGGCCGGGGATGAGCAATGTGCAAGCCATGGCCGCCCTGACCGAGAACTTCTCGGATGTAGAAGGCGCCTGGCACAGCCTGCTGGACTGGATGGACCGCCACCCCGAGGTGGCCTCCGGGGTTTATGGCTGGGAGTTGATGAACGAAAGCGCGGGCTATCGCCATTCGATCCGCGCCAACGGCCCGGGCGACGGGCTGACCGAGACCGACTTCATCCGCCTTTTCGCCGATCACAGCATCGCCCTGTCGCAGCTGATCCAGTCGCGCGCCGAGGGCCGGGTTCTCGTCGGGGGCTGGGGCTATAACGGCGATTTCCTGACGCTGGCCAAAACGCAGATCGACGGGCAAAGCGCGCTTGACCATCTGCGCGCCGGTGTGGGCGAGGCGCTGGTCTGGTCGACCCATCTTTACCCCGGCTGGATGGGCACCAATCTGGTGTCCACCCCGGCCGGCCTGATCGCCCGTCTGGAAGAGGTTCTTGCCCCGGTTGCGGGCGACGCCGTGCTGGTGACCGAGATCAACGCCGATGGCCAGATCGACAATCCGAACCAGCCCCAGGGCCATGACGATTTCTTCGCCGCCAGCTTTGACTGGTTCGCGGACCGCGGCATCGGCCTTGGCTGGTTTCCGGGGCTGCAGACCGGGGGCTCGCATCTGCTCTATCTGGAGGGCAACGGGGTTGAGACCTATCGCCACCAGCATTCTCTGGCCCATGCGCTGAACGCCTTTTCCATGGGCCAGCCGCAGGCAGCCTTTGCCGGGGATGACTGGATTTCGGCCACGCTGATCGATGTGCGGCTGCGCAACGAGGATCACGAGATTGCCGCGGGCGAAGAGCTTTATGATGCGGTGCGTAAGGCGGGCTTTGGCTTTGGTCACGGCGGCGATGACAGCCTGACCGGCAGCGAGGGCAGCAATGATTTCCTCTATGGCGGCAAGGGCGCCGATCTGCTGCGGGGGCTTGGCGCCGATGACTTCCTCTTTGGCCAATGGGGGGATGACCGGCTGGAGGGGGCAGGGGGCCACGACAACCTGTTCGGCGGCAAGGGGCGAGATCAGCTGTCGGGCGGTGCCGGGCGTGACTATCTGGCGGGGGGCGCGCAGGATGACACCTACCTTGTCACCGATGCGGGCGATGCGGTGATCGAGCTCGTCGGCGAAGGTCGTGACCGGGTTGAAACCACGCTGGCAAGCCTGTCGCTGATGAGCAATGTCGAGGATCTGGCCTTTGTCGGTCGCGGCGATTTCGCGGGCCGGGGCACGATGCAGGCCAACCGGATCACCGGCGGGGCGGGCCGCGACAGCCTGTCGGGCCTTGGCGGCGCGGATCGGCTGATCGGCGGCGGCGGGGCGGACCGGCTGTCGGGCGGCGCGGGCCGCGACTGGCTGGAGGGCGGGGCGGGCGATGACCGGCTGTCCGGCGGCGCGGGGGCCGATCGCTTTGTCTTTGCGCCCGGCTCGGGGGCCGATCTTGTGCTGGATTTTCAGGATGGGCGGGACAAGCTGGTGCTGCAGGGATTTGCCGGTCTGGACAGCGCCGAAGATCTGCTGGCGCGCGCCCTGCAGCGCGGCGCCGATGTCGTGATCGCGCTGGCGGCGGGGGATGAGATCAGCCTGCGCGGGCTGACCCTTGCCGCGCTGGCCGATGACATCGTGATCCTCTGACCCGGCCTGCACGAAAATTCCACCCCGCCCCCTTGCAGGACGCGCCCCATGGCTTCAAACAGGGGCCAGTTTTCAAGGGGAGCCTGCCATGGGTCATCGCATCGCAATTCTGGGCGCTTCGGGCTATACCGGGGCCGAGCTTGTCCGCCTGATCGCCACCCATCCCGAGATGGAGATCGTGGCCCTGTCCGCCGACCGAAAGGCCGGCCTGCGCATGGCCGAGGTTTTTCCCTTCCTGCGCCATCTCGACCTGCCGACGCTGGTCAGGATCGACGAGATCGACTTTTCGCAGGTCGATCTGTGCTTCTGCGCGCTGCCCCATGCCACCACGCAAGAGGTGATCGCGCGGCTGCCGCGGAATCTGAAGATCGTCGACCTTTCCGCCGATTTCCGCCTGCGCGACCCGGCCGAATATCAAAAATGGTATGGCAATCCGCATGCCGCCGTCGATCTGCAGGCCGAGGCGGTCTATGGCCTGACCGAATTCTACCGCGAGGCGATTGCCAAGGGCCGGCTGATCGCGGGCACGGGCTGCAACGCGGCGACCGGCCAATATGCGCTGCGGCCGCTGATCTCGGCCGGGGTGATCGACCTTGACAACATCCTGATCGACCTCAAGGCGGGGGTGTCGGGCGCGGGCCGGTCGCTGAAGGAAAACCTTCTGCATGCCGAATTGTCGGGCGGCACCCATACCTATTCCGCGGGCGGCAAGCACCGTCACCTGGGCGAGTTCGACCAGGAGTTTTCGGCCATCGCGGGCCGTCCGGTGCAGGTGCAGTTCACACCCCACCTGCTGCCGATGAACCGCGGCATCCTGGCCACCGTCTATGTCAAGGGCGATGCAAAGACCGTCCACCAAACCCTTGCAAAGGCTTACGAAGCCGAGCCCTTCCTTCGGGTTCTGCCCTTTGGCGTCTTGCCCTCGACCCGTGACATCGCGGGATCGAACTTCTGCCATCTGGGCGTGATCGGTGACCGGATCGCGGGCCGGGCCGTGGTGGTGGCGGTGCTGGACAACCTGACCAAGGGATCGTCGGGCCAGGCAATCCAGAACGCCAACCTGATGCTGGGCCTGCCCGAGACCATGGGCCTGATGCTGGCCCCGGTGTTCCCGTGACGGGCTGCCGCAGTTGATGAAGGTCAAGGCAACCCCCATCTGACTGGGGCATGTCCTGCGGAAGGACCAAGGAGAAACGACGATGGACGCCACGGCAAAACCCGGTTTTCGCGGCATGAAGGGCCTGAAGAAGCAGCGCCGGATCCAGGTGATCCTTCTGGCCTTTGTGGCCATCGTCGTCGCAACCGCCCTCATCGGCTATGCCATGCGCGACGGCATCAACTTTTTCCGCTCGCCCAGCCAGGTCGCCGAACAGCCCCCCGCCCCGGGCGAGGTGTTCCGCATCGGCGGGCTGGTCGAAGAGGGCAGCCTGACGCGCGGCGCGGGCGAGACGGTCAGCTTCCGCGTCACCGACACCAACGCCAGCGTGCCCGTGAGCTTCACGGGCATCCTGCCTGACCTCTTTGCCGAGGGACAGGGCATGGTGGGCACCGGCTCGATGCAGGGCGACACCTTTGTGGCGACCGAAATCCTGGCCAAGCATGACGAAACCTACATGCCCAAGGAAGTGATCGACACGCTGAAGGAACAGGGCGTCTACGTCGAACCTGCCAAAGAGTAAGCGTCTTGGTCCAGATACGCCCGCCGAAGGCGCCTGTCGTCGATGTCGGGCGCTGGGCGGGGTGCATGTCTTGCCAGGATGATACAGCGCGCGCCGGGATCAGGGGGGCTTAACCCTGTCGCGGCATCCTGAACCCTCCGGTCGGGGGGCTTTGGGGATTTGCAATGAAATCAGTGCGAGAACTGGCAAGCGAGATCGTCGCCCGCGAGGGGGGCTTTGTCGAGGATCCGGATGATCCGGGCGGGGCGACCAAATATGGCGTCACGATTCACACCCTGCGGCGGCTGGGGCTGGATGTCACCGGCGATGGGCGGGTGGACGGGGCGGATGTGCGCCGCCTTACCCAGGCCCAGGCGGTGGAGATCTATATCGACCATTTCTTCCGCCGCCCCGGCATCGGGGCCTTGCCCGAGGTGCTGCAGCCTACGGTCTTTGACATGTATGTGAATGCGGGCGCCCATGCGGTGAAAATCCTGCAGCGGCTGTGCGGCCAGATGGGCTTTGCCTGCAGCGAGGACGGGCTGATCGGGCCGGAGACGATTCGCGCCGCCCAGCGGGCCTTTGAGGCGGCGCCAGGCCATCTGGCCGATGCCTATGGCATCGCCCGGCGGAACTATTACTACGCTTTGGCCGATGCCCGCCCCGCCAGCCGCAAATATGCCCGTCGGCGCGATGGCGGCAAGGGCGGCTGGATCACCCGGGCCGAAGAGTTCATCGCCCCGCGCTATCATCTGACCGAGGCGCAGCACCGGGCGCGGGTGGCGGCATGGGGCTGATGGGCAAGATTCTGGGCGGGCCGGCCGCGCTGAATGCCGCGCGCGAGGTGGCCGAAGTGCTGGTGCCTTCGGCCACCCGCAAGATGGAGCTTTCCGCCGAAACCCAGATGGCGGCGCTGGCACAGATGGGCGAGGAATACCAGATGCCGGCCCTTGGGGGCTTTGACCGGTTCGTCAACGGGTTGAACCGTCTGCCGCGGCCGTTTCTGGCCTTTGGCACCATCGGTCTTTTTGTCCATGCGATGTGGGATCCGTCCGGCTTTGCCGCGCGGATGGTGGGGCTGAACGCCGTGCCCGAGCCGCTTTGGTGGCTTCTGGGGGCGGTGGTGGCCTTTTACTTTGGTGCGCGCGAGACCTGGTATTTCCGCAACCGCGCGCCTGCGGTGGCAGAAGGTGCCGGCCCGTCCCAGACTTCGGCTCCGGCCAAACCTGCGCGCCCCGAGGACAACGCGGCGTTGCGCGACTGGCAATCGGGCGACCGTTAGGCGCGTCTGTCTGGAAATTGTCACATCCTGCGGCTAGCCTGACCCTCAGACCCGAGGCCAGCCGCAGGAGCCGCGTCCCATGTCCAGCCCGATTGCCCGCCTGTTGCAGGGCATTCCCATGCCCCTTCTGGTCATTGGGCGTGATCTTTTCGTGGCCGAGGCCAATCTCGCCGCGCAATGTCTTTTTCCGGCCGGTGAAGGCCCGGTCGGGCGGCATCACGGCATGCTGTTCCGCGCGCCTGATCTTCTGGCCGCGATCGAGCGGGCGCTGAACCGTGCCGAGCCGTCGGTGCTGCGGCTGGCGACGCCCACCACAGGCCCCGACCGGGTGCATGAGGTCACGGTCACCCCGATCGACGAAGGCGCGCTTCTGGCCTTTGTCGATCTGACCGAGGCCGAAGAGATGGACCGGATGCGCCGCGATTTCGTGGCCAATGTCAGCCATGAGCTGCGCACGCCGCTGACGGCCATTGCCGGTTTCATCGAAACCCTGCGCGGGGCGGCGCGGGAAGATCCCGTGGCGCGCGACCGCTTTCTGGCGATCATGGCCGCCGAGGCTGAACGGATGAACCGGCTGGTGCGCGATCTGCTGCAGCTGAGCCGCGTCGAGGCCGAAGAGCGCAACCGCCCCGAATCGCGTGTCGATCTGGCCGGAATTGCCCGCAGCGTGGTGGACAGCCTGCAGCCCCTGGCCCGCGCGGGCGATGTGCGGCTGGTGCTGCAGGGCGCGGAAAC
>JALQYS010000084.1 GCA_023254015.1 Paracoccaceae bacterium | reverse complement strand
CGATAGGGACGTTACCAGATCTGCCCCTAGATGCGGGCTGCGCCCGCCGATCAGGTCCGCCGCCAAAAGGCTGGCCGCAGGCGAGGTTTGGAACCCATAGCCGCCTTGCCCCGCCAACCAGAAGAAGGACGGATCGCGCTTGTCCGGCCCGATCACCAGCACCCGATCCGGCGCAAAGGTGCGCAAGCCCGCCCAGTTGGAAATCAGCCGCGTGACGGGCTCGGTGACAAATTCCTCATAGCGTGCCAGCCCTTCGGCCAAGACCATATCATCGGCCCAGGCGTCGTGCGGTTCCGCCGGGTCTTCCTCGGCCGGGCTGACGATCAGCGCCCCGGCATCGGGCTTGGCATACCAAAGCTCACCCACTCCGAACAGCATCGGCCAGCCCGAAACATCATGCCCAGCCGGAGCCGGAATACGCGCCATCGACCGGCGATAGGGCGTAAAGCCCAAGGGTTGCACACCGGCGAGGGTGGCGATCTGGTCAACCCAGGCGCCTGCGGCATTGACCAGCACCCGCCCCTCGAAGGCCCCGGCCGGAGTGGTCACCGCCCAGCCGCCCGCCGTGCGGGCAATGGCCGTGACGCGGGCATTCGTCACGATCTGCGCCCCGTTGCCGCGCGCCTCGCGGGCGAAATTCTGGATCAGCAGGTCGGTGTCGATGTCCCAGGCGTGATCGCCATAGGCGGCATGGGCGATACTGTCATTGATGACCGGCACGATGGCGCGGGCCTCTTCGACGCTGATCGCGGGCAATTCGAAACTCTCGGCTTCGGCGCGCAGGGCCTCGGCCTCATGCGCGCGGGCCAGGATCATCAGGCCGCGCGGGGACAGGATCTTGTCCTGCCCGCGGAAGTAATCCCCCGAGGCGATGGACAGCCCGACCACCGGCTTCAGCCCGTAGAACGGCTCATACAGCGCAGCCGACCGGCCCGAGGCGTGATGCGCCAGATGCGCCTCGGCCTCCAGCACGGTGACTTGGCCCAGATGCGACAGGCGGGCGGCGGCCGAAATTCCGGCGATCCCGCCGCCAATAATGAGAAAATCCGTCATGCTTCTTCCGTTCGGTCCGTGGCCGGAGGTGGCGCGGGCGACAGCGCCGCGATCCGGGCGTAGATTTCTGCTGTCATAGGATAATCCGCTGCGGCAAGCGAGGGGGCAAGCTGACCGGGATCGCGGGCAGAAATCAGTGGAACGGGCGCTGTCGGGTGGCATTTTGCCCAAGCCACGGCCAGCGTCGCAGGATGGGTGCCAAGTTCGGCGGCCAGGGCGACAAGGCCGGTGGCGATGTCCGGCAGATGGGGCGCGCCATAACGGGCGGCATAACGGGCATCCTCGGTCAAGCGCCCGGTCCCGCCCGAGGCGTATTTGCCTGTCAGAAGCCCGCCGCCAAGGGGCGAATAGGTATAGGCGACCATCCCCTGATCCTGCGCCATTGGCAGGATTTCGACCTCGGCCTGCCGCTTGATCAGCGAATACATGGGTTGAATGGCGTCAATCCGCGTGCCCAGACGCGCGGCGATGGCCTGCGCCTTCATCACCTGCCAGGCTGCGAAATTCGAAAGGCCGATGCGTGTGAACAACCCGTCGGCCTGCCAACGCGCCAAGCATTCAAGGCTTTCCTCCAGCGCGGTGTCGGGGTCGAAACGGTGCAGGTACAGCAGGTCCACGGCGCAATCCAGACGTTTGCGGCTGGTGTCGAACTGGCTCGTCAGATTGGCCCGGCCCGCGCCGCCCTCAAAACCGATCTTTGTGGCGACCTCAATTTCGTGCTGGCGTGCGAACTGGCCGATAATCCGTTCTGAAGCCCCGTCGGTATAGGCCCAAGCGGTGTCAAAGTGCCGGATGCCCGCGGCATGGCAGGCCTCAAGCATAGAGAAAGACTGCGCCTGATCGGCGCGGCCACCGCATTGCATGGCCCCGAAGGCAAGAGGGAAACGGGCTGTCATGTGGCGAACGTGCCCGGTTGTCCGGTTTGCCGCAAGCCTGCCCGCGACGCCTCGTCGTCGCCTTCGGCGCTCCTCGGGAAGGGGCCCCGACGAGAAGCCGAAGGCGCCCGAGGAGGTCAGCCTTTCTTGACTTCCTTCAGCTTGTCGATGCCAAGGGCCTGCATGGCAAGCTTTTCATAGAACGGCTCGGACGTGCCCTTCCGGATCTTGTGAAGGAAGTATTTTTCGAACCCCACCTTGGCCAGATGCACCCATTTGCCACTGGACGACCAGTTCACGTTGCGCGGCGGGATCTGCGGCTGGGCGACAAAGGCCACGCCGCTGTCGCCGAAGTCGGCAAGGCAGACGGCGTTCCAGGTGCCGACCTGATCCGGCTCGTTGCCGCGCACAAGATTGCCGATGTTATGCGCCGTGGCCGTGACCATGCTTTCGATCATGAAGCCAGTTTTCGGCACGCCACAGGGCACAGGCGTGGGCGCCATGGGCGGGATCGCCACACAGACCCCGACCGCAAAGATGTTGCGGTATTTCGGATTGCGCTGATGGGTGTCAACCAGCGTAAAGCCGCGCGGGTTTGACAGGCCTTCGATGTCGCGCACGGCCTTCACGCCGCGGAAGGCAGGCAGCATCATCGAAAAGGCGAAGGGCAACTCGCGCTCGGCCTTGACCGAGCCGTCGTCGGCGATCTCTTCCACCGTCATCTTGCCTTCTTCGACCTTCTTCACCCGGGTCGAAGTCAGCCACTTGATATGCTTGGAGCGCATCTCCGACTCCAGCAGGCCCTTGGTATCGCCCACCCCGTCAAGGCCCAGATGGCCGATGTAGGGCTCGGAGGTGACAAAGGTCATCGGCACCTTGTCGCGGATCTTGGCCCGCCGCAGCGCGGTTTCCAGAATGAACAGGAATTCATAGGCCGGGCCATAGCAGCTGGCCCCCTGCACCGCGCCGATGATGACCGGGCCGGGATTGGCCAGCAGCTTTTCGAACACCGCCTTCGCCGCTTCGGCGTGATCGACATGGCAGACCGACTGGGTGTGCCCCCCATGCGGCCCAAGGCCGGGGATTTCATCAAAGGCCAGTTCCGGCCCTGTGGCGATCACCAGATAGTCATAGGAAACCGACGACCCATCCACCAGCTCGACCCGGTTTTCGTCCGGATGCACCTTTTCGGCGGCAACGGCTTTGAAATCGATGCCCTTCTTGGCCATGATCGGGGCGAGGTCGATGGTGATCTCGTCGCGCTGGCGCCAGCCCACGGCGATCCAGGGGTTTGACGGAACGAAGTGATACTTCGTGTCCTTGGTGATGACGGTGATGCTGTCTTCCGGCCGGATCTGGTCGCGCAGCTCATAGGCCATGATCGACCCGCCAAGCCCCGCCCCCAATACCACGATATGCGCCATGTCCTGCCTCCTCCGGCCCCTTGCTTGCAGGGCGAGTATATATTGGAAATCATGAATGTGTTAGCAATTTCTCGGCCGCGACATTTTGCGCCGGGTAAATGGAAAAAGGCCCGCGATTGCGGGCCTTTGACCGGGTTCTGTCTGGGTCAGATCACTGCGGAATGTCGCCGGTGATGCCTTCGACAAAGAAGTTCATGCCCAAAAGGTCGCCATCCGGCGCGGTCTGGCCTTCGGTCAGCCAGGCGCTGCCGTCCTGCTTGTTCAGCGGGCCGGTGAAGGGGTGGTAGGTGCCCGCCGCGATCGAATCGCGCAGCGCCTCGGCCTCGGCCTTGACGTCGGCCGGCACCTTGTCGGTGATCTCGCCGATCAGCACTTCGCCGCCGGCAATGCCTTCCCAGGCGTCGGCCTGTTCATAGGTGCCGTCCAGCAGGGCGCCGACGCGCTTGACATAGTAGGGGCCCCAGTTGTCGACGATCGACGAGACGCGCGGGCCATCCTTGTAGGCGGCCATGTCCGAGGCCTGACCAAAGCCGATCACCTTGCCTTCGGTCTTGGCAGCCTCGGCCAGCGGGGCGGTCGAATCGGTGTGGGCGGCGATCACGTCAACGCCCTGATCGATCAGCGCCTTGGCGGCATCGGCCTCTTTCGCCGGGTCAAACCAGGTGTAGGCCCAGACGACGCTGAGTTCGACATTCGGGTTCGCCTTTTTGGCATGCAGGTAATAGCTGTTGATGCCCATGATGACCTCGGGGATCGGGAAGGACCCGATATAGCCGATCTTGTTCGACTTGGTCATCTTGCCCGCGATATGGCCCTGCACCGCGCGGCCCTCGTAGAAGCGGGCGTTATAGGTCGAGACGTTCGGATGTTCGCGCTTGAAGCCGGTGGCATGTTCGAACTTGACGTCCGGGAACTTGGCGGCAACCGCGTTGGTCGCATCCATATAGCCAAAGGACGTCGTGAAGATGATGTTGCAACCACCCATGGCCATCTGGGTCAGCACACGTTCGGCATCTGCGCCTTCGGGCACCGATTCCTGCCATTGCAGCTCGACCTTGTCGCCATAGGCCGCCTGCACCTGCATCGCGCCGTCGTGATGCTGGAAGGTCCAGCCGCCGTCGCCGATCGGGCCAACATAGACGAAACAGGCCTTCACCTTGTCCATGCCCGCCGCCATGGCCGAGCCTGCGGCCATCAGGCCAAAGCCGACAGCGGCGGTGGCCAGGAGGGTTCTTCTCAACATTCGGTCTCTCCCCGTGGAAGGGGCCATTCCGGCCCCGGTTGATGATTGCGCCTCAACGTGAGGCATGGAAATTCTGGCCAAGGGCCGCGGGGGCGTTCAAGGCCACTTTCCCCTTGCCCGATGACATGATGACCAACACGATGATGGTTATCAGATAGGGCGACATCGACAAGTATTCGACCGGGATTGCGCTGCCTGCCGCCTGAAGATTCAACTGCAAGACGGTGATGCCGCCAAAAAGATAAGCCCCGATTAACGCCCGCCAGGGTTTCCAGGCGGCGAAGACCACGATGGCCAGCGCGATCCAGCCCTGACCGGCGGTGATCCCGTCGACCCATTGCGGCACGCGGATCAGGCTGATGTAGGCCCCGCCCATCCCCGCCATGGCGCCGCCGAACACGATGGCCCCCAGACGGATGCGGTTCACCTTGTAGCCCAGCGCATGCGCCGCCTCGTGGCTTTCGCCGACGGCGCGGATGATCAGGCCCAGACGGGTAGATTTCAGCACCCACCAGATCACGGCGGTCATGGCAACACTGAAATAGACCACCCAGTCATGGCTGAACAGAACCCGGCCAAGGAAAGGAATGTCGGCCAACGGGCCAAAGGGCACAGCGCTGGTCTGCGCCGGTTTCAACCCGTTGTACCCCTGACCCATCAGCGCCGACAGGCCCAGCCCGAACAGCGTCAACCCCAACCCGGTGGCAACCTGATTGGCCAAAAGCACTTGGGTCAGGAAGGCAAAGACAAGGCTGATCGCCGCCCCGCCCAACGCCCCGCCGATGAAGCCCAGAAACGGGCTTTCGGTCTGGATGGTGATCATGAAGCCGACGATGGCCCCCATGATCATCATCCCCTCGACCCCAAGGTTCAGAACGCCCGCCTTTTCCACCACCAACTCGCCCAGCGCGGCCAGAAGGATCGGCACCGAGGCCGCCATGAGCGAGGCAATCAGGATCGCAGGATTGATACCGCCAAAGTCCATTTACCTGGCCCCCATGAAAGTGCGGATACGATAGTTGGTCAGCACATCGACCCCCAGCAGGAAGAACAGAAGCATCCCCCGGAACATCTCGATCGCCGCGGACGGCAGGCCAAGGTTGGTGGCCGCCATCTCGCCGCCGACATAGGTCAGCGCCATCAGAAGGCCGGCAAAGACGATGCCGATGGGGTTCAGCCGGCCAAGGAAGGCCACGATGATCGCGGTAAAGCCATAGCCGACGTTGAAATCGATGCTGATCTGGCCCGCCGGGCCGGTCACCTCGAACAGGCCCGCAAGGCCCGCAAGCCCGCCCGAAATGCCCATGCACAGAACCACCAGTTTCGACGGGTTCACCCCGTGAAAGCGCGCCGCGCGCGGGGCCTGGCCTGAGAGCTTGATCTGAAAGCCGATGATATGGCGGCTCAGCAGCACCCAGGCGATGATCGCCACAACAAAGGCCGTCACCACGCCCCAGTGCAGCCCCGATCCGGGGATCAGCTCGGGGTTCGCCGCGGCCGGATAGGACGAGAAATTCCGGCTGCCCGGAAAGCCCATGCCCTCGGGATTCTTCAGGAACCCGGTTGACGCCTTGGCCAGAACGGTCTGCGCCACATAGACCAGCATCAGCGAGACAAGGATCTCGTTGGTGTTGAAGCGGGTTTTCAGGATGGCAGGGATCATCGCCCAGACCCAGCCGCCAAAGGCCCCTGCGATGACCATGGCCGGAAAGATCAGGCGGCTTTCGGTTGGATAGACCGCAAGGCCCACCGCCGCGCCGCAGATCGCGCCCATGATGTACTGGCCCTCGGCCCCGATGTTCCAGATGCCGGCCTTGAAGCCCAGCGCAAGGCCGATCGCGATCAGGATCAGCGGCCCCGCCTTCACCAGAAGCTGGCCGCGCAGGTAAAAGGCGAACTCGCCGAAGAGCGGGTCCCAAAAGATGGTGCGGATCACCTCGACCGGGTTCTTGCCCATCGCCGCGAACAGCGCCCCCCCGACCAGCATGGTCAGGATCACCGCCACAATGGGCGTGGCGTAAAGCCAGAATTTCGACGGGTTCGGTCGTTTCTCAAGCCGAAGCATGCGCGGCCTCCATTCCATGTGCGCCGCCCATCATCAGGCCGATCTCGTCAATCGTCAGACCCTTGACCGGGCGTGGCACCGTCAGTCGGCCCTCGTTCAGCACGGCAAAGCTGTCGGCGATTTCCAGAAGTTCGTCCAGATCCTGGCTGATGACCACAACCGCCGCGCCCTCGGCCGCGCGGTCAAGGATCGCCTGCCGGATCGCCGCCGCCGCCGCGGCATCGACGCCCCAGGTCGGCTGGTTGATGACGATGACATCGGGGTGCTGCATCAATTCGCGGCCCACCACGAACTTTTGCAGGTTCCCGCCAGACAGAGCGCGCGCGGCCACATGGCTGCCCGGGGTGCGCACGTCATAGGTCTTGATGATGTCCTCGGCAAAGTCCCGGGCGGCGGGCCAGTTGATAAAGCCGTTCCTTGACAGCCCCTTGCGCACGCCCCCGGTCAGAAATGCGTTCTCGACCAATGACATGTCTGGTGCGGCGCCATGGCCCAGCCGATCTTCGGGGGCCATGACAAAGCCGATCTTGCGCCGTTCGGCCGGGCCCATCGCCCCCACCGAGACGCCGGTTGCCTTGACCATGCCGTCGCCCGACTTGATTTCGCCCGACAGCGCCAGAAGCAATTCGTCCTGCCCGTTCCCGGCCACCCCGGCGACGCCCAGAACCTCGCCCTTCTTCACGGTAAAGGTGATGTCCTTCAGGCTGGTGCCAAAGGGAATGGGCGAGGCGGCATTCAGCCCCCTGACCTCCAGCGCCGCATGGGCGCCGCCCCAGTCCTTGGGGGCGGGGCGTTCGGGCGGTGTCAGCGTGGCACCCACCATCATCTCGGCCAGTTGCCGCGCGGTCGACGCCTTGGGGTCGGCGGTGCCCACCACCTTGCCGCGCCGCAGGATCGTCGCCGCATCGCAAAGCGCGCGGATTTCCTCCAGTTTGTGCGAGATGTAAAGAATCGCCGTCCCCTCGGCCGCAAGCTGCCGCAGGGTCTTGAACAGGATCTCCACCTCTTGCGGGGTCAGAACGCTGGTCGGTTCGTCCATGATCAGCAGCTTCGGATCCTGCAAGAGGCAGCGGATGATCTCGACCCGCTGGCGTTCGCCGGCCGACAGATCGCCCACCATGCGCGCGGGGTCCAGCGGCAGGCCGTATTCTTCGGAAACCGCCTTGATCCGCGCGGCCAGTGCCTTCATCGTCGGCGGGTTTTCCATGCCAAGCGCGACGTTCTCGGCCACGGTCAGCGCCTCGAACAGGCTGAAGTGCTGGAACACCATGGCCACGCCCGTCGCACGGGCCACACGCGGTGCGGCGGGGGCGTAATCGGCACCCTTCCACGTCATCCGGCCTGAGTCGGGTTTGACCAGACCATAGATCATCTTGACCATGGTCGACTTGCCCGCGCCATTCTCACCCAGAAGGCAATGCACTTCCCCCTCGTGGATGGCAAAACTGACGTCCGAATTGGCCACCACGCCCGGATAGGCCTTGGTGATCCCCTCGACCGTCAACAGCAAAGGACGCGTTGTCATGAGCCGGTATTCTCCCTGATCTGGCCACGACTGCGGCGGGTAAGGAAATGGCTGGCCACGCCGATGGCAATGGCCTGCGGATGCTTGCCTAAGGAAGGATCGCCGATCGGGCAATCTATTCTGTCGATTGCCGTGGAAGAATGTCCCAAGGCGGAAAGCCGCGCCCGGAAACGCGCCCATTTCGTGGCCGATCCGATCAGCCCGCAGGCGGAAAAGCCATGCGACAAAAGACGATGGCAGAGTTCCAGATCCAGCGCGTGGCTGTAGGTCAGGACCAGATGCTCGGCCGTTCTAGGGGCCAGGGCCACGGCCAGCGCAGGGTCGGCGACCGGCAGCGCACTCACATTGGCCGGCATGTCCGGAGGAAACCGCTCGGCCCCGGTGTCGACCCAGGTGATCGCCACGCCGGGCAAGGGCGCCAGTACATTGACCAGTGCGCGCCCCACATGGCCCGCCCCCCAGATCCAGAGCTGCCGGGTCGGGGCGGCAAGGGGCTCCACCATCCAGCCTTGCAACAACTGCGGGGCAGGGGCCTGCCCCTGCCCGCGCGCCCGATCGATCAGACGCTTGACGGCAAGGGGCATCGCGCTGCCACCCGTGGCGCGGGCGATCACCGGGGTTGGGGCGGGCAGGTTGGCGGCGTGGTAGACCTCGGTCAACAACGTCACCGCCCCGCCGCAACATTGGCCCAGCTTCGGCCCCAGCGCCTCATGGTCCAACCGCTGGCCGCCCGCCGCAAGCATGTCGCGGGCGCGCTGCGCCGCCTGCCACTCCAGCGCCCCGCCGCCAATGGTGCCTGACTGGCCGTCGGCCCAGACCAGCATTGCCGCCCCCACCTCACGCGGGGAGGAGCCCTTGGAATCCGCAATCACCACGCGGGCCACGCGGGCATGGGCAGCGACGGCCTTTGATAGCACGGTCAGGTCAAACATCGCGCGCCCGCCCCGAGTTTTCGTCGAAAACTCGACGAGGCGGTACTTGCAGGCGATTTTTCGACGAAAAATCACGCATGGCCCTGTTGCCGCCTCACAGCCATCAACACCCGTTCCGCCGTTGCAGGGGCATCGAGCGCCACATAGCGCGAGCCGTCCCCGCAGGCGGCAATGGCATTCGACAGCGCCATCAAGGCCGAGATGCCAAGGTTGAACGGAGGCTCGCCCACCGCCTTCGACTTGCCCACGGTGTCCTCGCGGTTGGGCTTGCCCCACAGCGCCACGTTGAACACCGGCGGGCGGTCGGAGCAGGCCGGTATCTTGTAGGTCGACGGCGCGTGCGTCGTCAGCGTGCCCTTGCCGTTCCAGACCAGTTCCTCGGTCGTCAGCCAGCCCGCGCCCTGCACATAGGCGCCTTCCACCTGCCCGATATCCAACGCAGGGTTCAGGCTGTTGCCGGTGTCATGCAAAAGGTCTGCCCGCAGGATGCGGTTTTCGCCGGTCAGCG